>NZ_JBHSQS010000010.1:0-281267 GCF_042658605.1 Micromonospora vulcania
CGCGCGCCGCCTTGCCCGTCGATCTAGGGCGTATCGTCGTTACTTGATCTCCACGGACGACGATATGCCCTAGATCGACGGGCGGCGGCGAGCGTGGAGAGGATCTGGTGGGGGGAGTGGTAGAGGTCTGAGGATGTGAAGTAGCGCATCGCCCAACCTCGCTGCTCCAGCCAGTTGTGGCGCCAGCGGTCCTGTTGCAGGCGTTGCCGGCTCAGGTGGGACGAACCGTCGTACTCCGCAGCGATCATGTGGTGAGGATCGCCGAGGTCAAGGCGGCAGCGTACGCAACCGGTGTCGTCACGTACCGGCAACTGGGGTACGTAATCCCTGATGCCGGCGTCCGTCAGGAGGAGCCGGAGCTGGCTCTCCTGCCTGCATTCCGCCCGCCCGTCCGCGACCGCGACCAACTCACGTGCCTGCCGCACACCGCGTAGGCCATCGTGTCTCCCAACCTCGATGAGCAGGTCCTCCGGTGTCACCGCGCCGGCGAAGAGCGCGGCGTCCAGGACCGGTAGGGCATCGAATCGGGGAAGTGAACGAGCGAGGTCCACGGCGACCCGTGCCGCGCTCGCGCATGGAAGACCGACGATGCGTACGGGTGGGCCGATCGGTAGGACCGTTTGGTGCGCGGTAACCCCTCGCCGCTGTGGGAAGGGACCTCCCGCCTGCGTGAGCAGGTGGATGCTTTCGGTCGGCGCGACCCCGAAGCCGTGTAGTTGGGCGGCGGTGTGGAAGCCCAGAACCGAGTGCGGGCTGTCCATCAGTGCGGCTTGCGCGCGCCCCCATAGCCCCGGCAGGTCCGGGCCAGGGATGTACCTACCGTGGTACGGCCGCTGAATTCGCCCTCTGCGTAAGCGCCAACTGATCGCCCCCGCAGGTAACCCGGCGCTCAGCAGCTGGTGATAGCTGCGTGACTGCTGGTCGATTGGCAGGCGCCAGGGTAATCCGGCCGCCTGCGAGTAGATGTCCACGATGGCGACCATTGCGGCCATCCACCGCTCTCCGCTGACCCACCACCGCGCCCTGTGGATAACCCGAGGCCCTGTGGACGACGCCCCAATCCCAACCCCAACGTGCTACCCGCCCGCCCGCCCGCCCGCCCCGCCCGGCGCCGCCCGCCCCGCTCCCCGCTCCCCCTCGGGCCCTCACCAGCCCCGTCCCCCCTCTCCCCCTCCCTCCCGCTCCCACCCTGCCCAGTTGATCTAGGGCAAATCGTCGTGGATTGAGATCCACTAGCAACGATTTCCCCTAGATCGGCGAGGAGAGGGGCGAGACAGCCCCGCGGGGGGCGAGGAGGGGGCGAGGAGGGGGCGAGGAGGGGCGGGCAGGGGGGAGGGGCGGGGCGGGGAGGACAGAGGGGTGGGTTAGGTGATGATTGTGTCTAGGGCGATCTCGACCATTTGGCTGAAGGTCTGCTCGCGTTCCTCGGAGGTGGTCTTCTCGCCGGTCTTGATGTGGTCGCTGACGGTCAGTACGGTCAGCGCCCGCGCCTTGAACCGGGCCGCGATCGTGTAGAGCGCCGCGGACTCCATCTCCACCGCGAGCACGCCGTAGTCGGCGAGGGTGTCGTAGAGGTCCGGCCGGTCGGTGTAGAAGGCGTCCGCCGCCAGGATCGGCCCGACGTGCATGGCGATGCCGCGCCGCTCCGCCACCTCGACCGAGGTACGCAGCAGCCCGAAGTCGGCCACCGGCGCGTAGTCGATCAGCCCGTCGAAACGCATCCGGTTCATGTTCGAGTCGGTGGACGACCCGATCGCGGCGACCACGTCGCGCAGTTGGAGGTCGGTGCTGAGGGCACCGCAGGAGCCGACCCGGATCAGCGTCTTCACGCCGTACTCGTTGATCAGTTCGTGGGCGTAGATGGAGGCGGACGGCATGCCCATGCCGGAGCCCTGGACGGAGACGTCGACGCCGTTCCAGCGGCCGGTGAAGCCCAGCATGCCCCGGACCGTCGAGTAGCAGGTGGCGCCCTCGAGGTAGGTCTCTGCGATCCACTTGGCCCGCAGCGGGTCGCCCGGCATCAGGACCCGCTCGGCAATCTCGCCCGGCTTCGCGCCGATGTGCGTACTCATGGCAAAGATCCTGCCAGGCCGGCGCGGGCGATACCGGTTCGGCGTCGCAACCGGTGGTCCTGTAGCCTCTTCGGCGGTGGCGTGTCCGAGTGGCCTAAGGAGCACGCCTCGAAAGCGTGTGAGGGTTTACGCCCTCCGCGGGTTCAAATCCCGCCGCCACCGCCAGTGAACAGGCTGAACGCCCGGTCGATCCGTGAGGATCGGCCGGGCGTTTCGTTCGTGGTCCGAGTTGCGACCTTCGGACGGCGCGAACGAGGACGTTCCCACAGCCGCCTCCCCGCCGGCACGGCACGGCTCCCTCGGCCCGGGGATGCGGCTGGCTCGGCGGCGGGATTCGCTTGCATTGACCTGCGGCGATGCTGAGCGTGTCAGTCGACCAACGGTCAAAGGGAGCGACATGTTCAGGTCTAGTTTCCGTGCGACGGCTTTGGCGGTGGTTGCGGCAGCCGGCGTGGCGGCATCACCCTCCGCCGCGCAGGCCCAGCAGTCCGAGGTGACGCAGGCCCAGCGGTCCGAGGTCGCGCAGGCTCAGCAGTCCGCAGCGACAAGCGCCACGTCCGGGCGGTCGTTCGTCGCCGGGATCGGACGATTCGTGTACGACGAACCCAACGTGGTTGGGCACCGGATCTGGTTCGGTGTCCAGGCGGCGACGACGGCCGGCGGATCGACGTACGGCCAGTTCCTGTACCGGCACGAGCTGCCGGACGGCACGCTGGTCGCGCAGGGGCGAGCCGACGTGACGTGCCTGAAGGTCACCGGAAACGTCGCGATCTTCACCGCGATCGTCCCGGAGGGCCAGGGCACCGTGAAGAACCATGGCTACTACGTGAAGATCATCGACGGTGGACGAGGGCCGGATCAGATCGTCGACGCTCAGGCACAGAACGGGAGCGAGCGGCCGCCCACCCACTGCCTCGACCCGGAGACGGATCTCCCCCCGGAACTGCCCACGAGACCCCGCTACCCGGTTCTCGTTGGCGGATACGCCATTCACAACGGCGAGTAGAGCCGAGGTTCTCCACGCGGAGCGCCGGGAACGGCCGCAGGCATGACCTGCCGCTGTAATGGTCGTCCGGTGTGAACGGGTTCCCGTTCGCACCGGTCGACCCGGCACAGAGCCCGCCGCCGCTGCGGTGGCCCGGTCACCGTCTGAGTACCTCCGCGACCCCGTCGAGCAGCCGTTGCAGGCCGAACTCGAACAGGCTGTCGACGTTGAGGTCGACCGGCGCCCGGTTGAGCCGGGCCAGGTGCGGAAACTCGCCCGCGGTGAGCAGCGCGGTGAACACGTCCGCCTGGGCCAGCATCCACTCGTCGTCGGTCAGGCCGGTGTCCTGTTCCGCCTCGGCCTCCCGTTCGAGGTTGACGGCGGTGCCGCGTACGTGGTTGGCCAGGGCGGCCACCAGGTGGAGCTGGGTGTGCTCGTCCAGGCCGTGCCCGGCGAGGGCGGCAAGGGCCCGTTCGGTGTGCGCGACGGCGTTCGGCGCCAGCAGCGGGCGGGTCAGCGAGATCACCTGGGCCAGCCAGGGATGCCGACGGTAGATCGACCACTGGAGTCGGCAGAGCAACTCCAGTTGGGCTCGCCACCCGGGCGGGAACGTGTGGGGCAGCTGATGGCCGGCGAAGGCCGCGTCCGCCATCAGCAGCAGGAGCTGCTCCTTGCCCCGGACGTGCCGGTACAGCGACATGGTCGGCACGTCCAGCTCGGTCGCGATGCGTCGCATACTCAGCGCCGGCAACCCCTCGGCGTCGGCGATCCCGGTGGCGGTCCGTACGACCTGGTCGCGGGTCACGCCCCTGGCGGCGCCCCGCCGCGCGCCCCGGCTGGCCGGCGTCGGTGTCGGGCCGGTCACCACCATGCCCACGCCGGGCACCGCCCGGACCAGATCCTCCTGTCGTAGTGCGGTGAGGGCCCGGCTGGCGGTCGCCATCGCGACCCCCCACTCGCGGACGATCTGCCGGGTGGACGGCACCCGGTCGCCGGGGCCCAGCTCGCCGGCCGTGATGCGCCGACGTAGCTCCCCGACGATGCGCAGATACGGCGGCGTCGACTCGTCGAACTCCGTCACGAGCGCCCTCCCGTCGGTCGGCTTCCGACCGTAGCGCACTAGAGCACCCTGGCCGGCCCATCTTGAGCTCGGCATGCTCAGCGTCTATCCGGTGCGTACGGCGTACCGGATCTGACGAAGGGGGAGATCATGACCAGCATCCCGTACCCACGGTGGGTTGCCGCCCTTGGCGCGGTCGCGCTGCTCGCGCCGGCGGTGGCCGCCGGTGCGAGCGCCGCGGAGGCCGGCGGCCGGGGACCGGCCGTGGTCCGGACCGCCCAGGGCGCGCTGCGCGGCACCGTCGCGGCGGATCATCGGTCGTTCCAGGGCATCGTGTACGCGAGTCCGCCGCTGGGCGCGCTGCGTTGGGCCCCGCCACAGCCCGGCCCGACCTGGACCGGCGTTCGTGACGCGACCCGGCCGGGCGACGCCTGCGCCCAGATCCAGGGGCTGCCGATGGACTCCCCCTCGGAGTCCGAGGACTGCCTCCACCTGAACGTCACCACCCCACGAGCCCCCGCCCGTACGCCCCGACCGGTGCTGGTGTGGCTGCACGGCGGCGACTTCCGGTTCGGCAGTGGCGACGTCTACGGCGGGCAGCGGCTGGCGGCCGGCGGCGACGTCATCGTCGTCACGGTGAACTACCGGCTCGGCGCGCTCGGCTTTCTGGCGCATCCGGCGCTGGCCGGGGCGGGCGGGTCCGTGGGCAACTACGGCCTACAGGATCAGCAGGCGGCGCTGCGCTGGGTACGGCGGAACATAGCCGCCTTCGGTGGTGATCCGGGCAACGTGACCCTGATCGGTCAATCCGCCGGGGCCACCAGCGTGTGTGCGCACCTGGCCGCGCCCGCCTCCGCTGGTCTGTTCCATCGGGCGATCATGCAGAGCAACTCGTGCGCCAACCCGGTGCAGAGTCGGGTCGACGCGACCGCGGCGGCCGAGACGTTCGCCCGGGAGGTCGGCTGCACCGATCCGGCCACGGTCGCCGCCTGTCTGCGTGGGCGTGACCCGGCCACGCTGATCGAGGCGGCCGGCTATCCGGGTGCGGGCGTCGAGCTCGGCCCGGTCGTCGACGGCCGTACGCTGCCGGTCGACCCGTCGGACGCGTTGGCCACCGGTCGGCTGCACCCGGTGCCGGTGCTGGTCGGGCTGAACCGGGACGAGTCCCGGCTGCTGGTGTGGGGGATGGAACGCAGTGGGTTGAACTGCCCGACGCCACCCGAGCCCGGTGAGCAGCCCGAGTCGTGCCCGCTCACCGACGAGCAGTACCGCGAGCAGGTACGGGCCGCCTTCGGTGACCGGGCCGAGGAGGTGCTGGCCCGCTACCCGGGCGACGACGCGCACTCGGCCAGCGAGACGTTGGCCGCCGTGCTGACCGATCACGAGTACGCCGAGCCGATCTACTCGGCCGCGCTGCAGTTCTCCCGACGGGTGCCGACGTACGCGTACGAGTTCGCCGACGACGATGCGCCGTTCTTCACCGCCGGGCCCGAGGCGACCTTCCCGACCGGCGCGTACCACTGCGCCGAACTGCCCTACCTGTTCACCGTCGACTACGCCGAGGCGCTCACGCCGACCCAGCGGCGGCTCTCCGAGGAGATGGTCCGGGCCTGGAGCGACTTCGCCCGGACCGGAAGGGCGGGCTGGCCCCGGCTGCACGGTGATGCACCGTACGTGCGGGTGCTGGCCGGTGCCGGTGGATCCGGTTCGACGGATTTCGCGGCGACACACTCGTACGACTTCTGGCGGTCGTTCCGTTCAGCAGGGGCCGGCGCCCTCGTCGAAGAGGCGGCGGGCCCAGTCGGCGTACCCGGCGATCGTTTTTCGGACCGTGTGCCCGTCGTGCAGGAAGAGGTACGCGCGGTCGCCGTGGCGGGCGAGTAGCCCGTCGAGGCGGTACGTCCCCTGTGGAGCGCGCAGCCGGGTGACCGACGGATACCGCTCCCAGACCTGGTCGACCGGTGAGCCAGTGGTGATGCCCTCCGGTGTCCGCATCGGGTCGCCGACCCAGAGCAGCACCAGTTTCTCCTCGGCGAAGACCGGGCTGACCATGTCGTGGCCGGCGAGAATAGGCCCGCAGGCATCCAGGTCGGTACGCAGGATGCCCCGGCGGGTCAGCTCGTCCTCGGTGTCGCCGAACTCGATGTTGCGCAGGCCGTTCAAGTCGATGATCTCCACGTTGCCGGCGGGCCGGTTCTCCGGAATCGGCCCGGGCGGCGGTGAGCCGCTGCCCGCGATCGACGCAGCCGTCAGCAGCGTGGAAATAAACGCAAATTGTCGTAATTTCATGGAATCCCCCAGTCCCCAACGCGACCAGGGCAAATAGGTTGCTGGCAGCCGGCGGATTACCGGTTTTCCCACTCCTCAACCAGCTCATCCCAGTAGTCGGCGCTGAGCCGCCGCCGCCCGTGCGCCAACCAACCGGCGGTGTTCCGCTCCAGGTGCAACCCCAGCTCGGCGAACGGGTCGATCCACGTGCCCGGCTCGACACCGAGCCGAACCAGCGCCGCGTTGATCGGCCACTGCTCGCGCGGGGCGTCGAACACGTCGTCGAACCCGGGACCCCAGGACAGCCTGCCGCCCAGCCACACCGCCGCCGACTGGTAGCCGGCACCGCCGGCGAACTCCGCTTCGACGTACGCCACCGGTCCCGCCTGCGACCAGCGGGTCAGTGACTCGACCAGCGGCGGCGACAGCACCAGGTCGAACGGCTGCTCGGCGCTCCGATCGTCCACCACGAAGTCCGGCAGTGACCCGGTCAGCTCCACCACCAACTGCGGGGTGACCGGCAGCAGCGCGAAGTCCTGACGTAGGTCACCGAGGACCGCGTGATCCAGCTCGGCGGTCTGCTCGCGAAGCAACTCCGCGTCCGCGACCACCGCGCTGAGCTGGTAACCCATCGGACCCTCCGCCGTCCACAGCCTGTGGATAGAACATGTGTACGACGGCCCTGCCGCCGCCATCCCCGGACCGTACCCGCTGAGGCCCGAGCCGACCCAGATGGTCTTCCGGCAGCTCTCCGGCCGCTGTACGGTCCTGAGCCATGGCCGATCGACTGAGCGTTCCCGGTGTGCCGTTTCCGCTCGTGCCGTCACCCGCGGACCTGTGGCGCGTCGACGAGGCGACCGGCGCAGTGGCGGTGTCGGCACAGCCGCACACTGACATTTTCATCGACCCGGCCACCGGCTCGGTCGACGCCGACGCCCCGCTGAGCCCGGAGGCGACGCTCAACGCGGCGACGCTGCTCGGCGAGCTGCCCGAGGGCGACTTCCAACTCAGCGCCCGGGTCACCGTGGGCTTCGCCGCCACCTTCGACGCCGGGGTACTGCTGCTCTGGCTCGACGAGCGGCGCTGGGGCAAGTTGTGCTTCGAGTACTCGCCCGACGGTGAGCCGATGATCGTGTCGGTGATCTGCCGGGGTGTCGCCGACGACTCCAACGCCTTCGTCGTAGCGGATCGGTCCGTGTGGCTGCGGGTCTCGCGGATCGACCGGGTCTACGCGTACCACGCCTCGCTCGACGGCACGACCTGGCAGCTCATCCGCGTCTTCCTGCTCGACGCGGACACCTCACGCGACCGGATCGGCTTCGCGGGCCAGTCCCCGACCGGCGACGGATGCAGCGTGACCTTCGACGAGATCAGCTTCCGGGCCGAACGCCTCGCCGACCTCCGCGACGGCTCCTGACCTAGGCGCCGGCCCCGCGACCGTCGCTCAGGCCCGCCGGGCGAGTTCGGCGACGAACGCGCGCCAGGCCGTTGGCACGAAGGTGAGCGCCGGGCCGGTCGGGTCCTTCGAATCCCGTACGCCGACCACGCCGGGGAGGTTGTCGGCGACCTCAACGCAAGCGCCGCCGTTGCCGCTGCTGCGGCTGCTCTTGCGCCACCGGGCGCCGTTCAGCTCCATGTCTCCGCCACTTCCGTCATGAGATCGACCGACTGCCAGTGCGACAGCGCCTCGCCGCGCACGTTCTCCCACGCCGCCATCATGGCCGCGATGTCCTCCCCGTCGCTAGCCACTTGTCCCTGGAGTTGGTTGTCGAGATAGCCGGCGACCCGGTGGTCGTGGCTGTGCGCGATCACGAACGGCCCGTTGAGGCCGGCGTACGCGCCGACCGAGGCGGGCACGACGTGCACCCGGATGTGCGGCTCGGCGCACGCCGCGATAACGGCAAGCAGTTGCTCGCGCATGGTCGACCGGCCGCCGACCGGTCGACGGAGTATCGCCTCGTCGATGACCGCGGTGAACTGCGGCGGATCGTCCCGCCTGAGCACACCCTGCCGGTTGAGTCGGACCGAGAGGTGTCGCTCGATCTCGCCGCGGGGAATCAGTCCCGCGCCACTGAGTACCGCGCGGGCGTACGCCTCGGTCTGCAGGAGCCCGGGCAGGACAGTCGATTCAAACCAGCGCAGAGAGGCGGCCTCACGCTCGATCTCCTGCCAGGGACGGAACCAGATGGGGTCTCGACGTCTGGAAGTGTCCGGCCAGATGTCCGACACGTCCCGGCGGAGGGCTTCCGCTGCTGCGAACCGGTGTCGAGGATGCGGGATGCGCCCCTCGGTCAGCCAGCGCGCCACGGTCTTGGGGTCGACGCCGACGTTCTCGGCGAGAGATTCGGTGGTGTGCCCGGTGTCGCTCAACGCCACCCGAAGCGCGTCGTTCACGGCTCCTCCATCGGATGTCTCGAATATCTGCCGACCATATCGTTACGCGGTGTACCTGTCTGGTGACGCGCGCAAGGTTGGTTCGCAGAGGACGACGCGGCCGGTGGAGGCGAGGAGCCCGGCGGCCTGCGTCAGTCAGGGGGTCGCCCCGACGGGGAGGCGGGGCGACCCCCTTCCACTGCGAAGGAGGCCCGCCCATGCCCCGCCGCCATCGGGAACATCTGCCTACCCGTCCCACCTGGCGGTGCCAGTCGTGTGGCATTGCCTGGCCCTGCTCGGCGGCGAAGTTGCGGCTGCTCGCTGAGTACCGGCACGACCGGCTGGCGATGACCGTCTACCTCGCGACGCTTCAAGCAGAGGCCGGTGAACAGCTCACCGAGGTGGATCCGGCCGTGCTGACCGAGCGCTTCCTGTCCTGGGCGCGCCCACGTGGCTGACCACGTGTCGGCGACGTCGGGGTGCCACGTGGCCTGGTCTGCTGTGGACTGTTGGCACGGCGATCACATGTTAATCTTCCTCGGCTAAGCATGATCACCTTGAGCGGCCGAGGGGACACATGGGCACCGGCGTATCGAGCACGGGGGGCCTGCTGGACCCGGATGGCGCGATGGAGCGCCTGGCGCAGTGGAAGGGCCGGATCAACCAACTGGCGGCCGCCACCGAGGCGATGAGCGGGCGGCTCCAGGAGCTTCGCGTGACCGCGGCCGACGACAACGGGCTGGTGGAGGTCACCATCGACTCCACGGGGTCGTTGCTCGATCTGCGGCTGGGCCAGCGGATCCAAAGGGTCGCGCCGGACGTCGTCGCCCGTACGATCATGAACACGATCAGCACCGCCAAGCAGCAACTGGCCGACCTCTCGCAGGAGATCATCGGCGAGACGCTGGGGACCGATTCGGCTGCGGCGCGGGCGATCTCCGAGCGTGTCGGGCAGCAGTTGCGCGATGCCCATCCCGCCGCCCCGGACGACTCCGACGAGCAGTACCGCCGATGGTGAGTTAGGTGGCCGACGGGTTCGAGGTCGACGCCGAGCAGATCCGCCAGCACGCCCGCAACATCGACGCCCTGCGTATCCGATTCGTGCGAATTGGGACGGCAAGGTGGTGTTTGACAAGTGAGCAGCAAATACAGGCGGAGCAGCGCTGACGTGGCCCGCTGGCCGGACAACCCCGATGCTCGGGAGGCGCTCCAGGAGTGGTTCGCCGCGGATTTCCCGACTGCGGCGTACCTCTCGGGCGATTTTCTCGATTTTCGCGGCGCAGATCTCAGCCGCCTCGACCTGACCGGCGCCTACCTGGCAAATGCCCACCTGGTCGGCGTCCGGTTCGAGGAGGCCAACCTCAGCGACGCGACATTGAACAATGCCGAGTTGCAGGGTGCCGACTTCTCCTTCGCCGACCTGGCCAAGGCGGAAATGGTCGGCTGCTCGGCCGTGCAGGCGCGGTTCCGCTCGGCGCGGCTGTTCTCGGTGCAGCTCGACGAGGCCATTCTGCACGGGGCGGACCTCAGTCACGCCGTCCTCAATTCCGCCAAGCTCTACAAGACCGATCTGCGCGACGCCAATCTTGAGTTCGCGAGTCTGCGGTGGTGCACGCTGGGCGGCACGACCATGCCCGCGGTGTTGAGCGGCGCGAAGATGTACGGCTGCCAGCTCGAAGGCGCGAAGGGTGCCGTCGTCGGCCCGGTCTTCGTCGACGAGGGTGCGACCCGGTCGCTCGCTGGCGCCGAACTCGAAGCGTGGTTCTCGGCGCAGGGCGCGGAGAGCGTCCAGGTCGTGGGCTGACCCGTCCTCGGAGATGCGGAGATGGTTCAGCCCTGCTCGCACGCAGCGCCAGCCGCCATGCCGACGCCAGGCGGCGGCGTGCCAGCGTGCCGCCCTGGACCGCGGGGCTGGACAATGGCGCGATCCTGGCCAAACGGAAACCGCCGTACGTCTGTACGAGACTTAGAGTCAAGGGCAGCCGAAGGGGAGGAGTGGCAATGAGCCCCGTGTCGCTGCCGTCTGTACAGAGCACTCCTAGGATCACTGCCATGCTGGACAACTCCCAGGCCCAGGTAGCAGCCCTCGTTGCGCTGCTTCATCAGCCTGGCGCTCGTTGGACCGAAATAGCCACCGAGGTGCTTGCCGAAGGCAGCGCGCTCGCCGTCCTTTGCCGCCATCTTGGCGCGGCGGAGACCCTGTTTGCCGAGGACCCGGTGCGGGATGCGTTGAAAGCTGCGCGCACCGAACTGCAAGCGTGGGCGGCGGACGGAATCGGCGTGCATTCGCTGTTCGACGAAGCATATCCCGCGCGTCTCCGTGACATTCATCAGATGCCTCCGATTGTCTTCACGCGTGGGACGCTCGCCGAAGATCGGCGGACGGTGGCGGTGGTTGGAACGCGCAAGCCCACCGACCATGGCGTCGGTATTGCCGAGACCTGCGCCACGGCACTGGCAGAATCCGGCATCACAGTCGTGTCGGGTCTAGCTGCCGGTATCGACACGGCGGCGCACACTGCGGCCCTGCGGGCGGGTGGCCGCACGGTCGCAGTCATCGGTACCGGGGTCAACCGACACTATCCAGCAGCGAACAGAGTGCTACAGAATCAGATAGTTAAAGACGGCTTGGTGCTCAGTCAGTTCTGGCCAGACGCGCCACCTGGCAAACACACCTTTCCCATGCGCAACGCAGTCATGAGCGGCTATGCCGCCGCGACGGTCGTTGTCGAAGCGGCATACCGCAGCGGGGCTCGGATGCAGGCTCGCCTTGCACTACAGCACGGCCGACCAGTGGTTCTGGCTGACTCGCTCCTACAGCACGACTGGGCACGCGAGTACGCCAGTCGGCCGGGGGTGCACGTCGTATCGACAGCTAACGAGCTCGTCGCCACGGTTGATCTCATCGTGCGTCAGATACCAGATTCCCCCCAGGCACTCGAAGGTCTACCGCGCCTTGTCGACCTTTAGGCAATGGGCGACCGCCCAACATGACGAGATGCAGGTGGTTGAGCGACAGCGCAACTACCTGCGCAACCCACTACCGCCGGGAAATGGCATCTGCGCCGTCTGTCGCAGCACTGCGGGCAGTGGTTTCGAGCTGTGCTACCAGTGCAGCCAGCACCGCTCGGCATCCGACGGCACGCAAGCGGACTTCGTTGCTCCGATCGCCTACTCAGTCGCACGCGCGCAGCACGATCACAACCTGATCGTCTACAAGTCCGCGCAGCCGTCGGCCGTTGCGATGGGAAACCTCTCGTCGCTGACGGTCCTCTATCTCGCGCGTATCACTGGGACTGCTTCGCTGGCGCACTCGGCGGCCCTTTCACACACGTCGTCACGGTCCCCTCCACACGAGGCCGACAAGGCGTGCATCCGTTGGAGACCATCGTCGCCAGACGCATGCCTCTTCCCGTCCTCCGCCCAGTCCCGAACCCTGCCCACGGCCCCGACGACCGGAGTTTCTACCACGACCGCTTCCACCTGCCGCCGAGCAGCGCGTCCGGCGGCAGAATCCTTCTACTCGATGACACATGGACAACCGGCGGCCGGGTTCAGTCATTGGCGTTCGCTCTCAGGGCTGCCGGCGCAGTAGCAGTAGCAGCGGTAGTCATCGGTCGCCGGATTAACCCGGACTACCCGCCGTCAAAACCGCTCGTCGAACGGCTACGAGTAACCTCAGAGTTCAACATCACCCGCTGCGCATTGGACGACAGGTAGCCGGCGGACAGTTCGTAGACGCGAATCCCCGCCCGATCACCCGTGGCGGGGCTCGTCCGGTACCAGCACATGACGGATCAGCTGCGCCGTGACATCGCGCAGCAGCTCGGCGGACTGCTCTGGAGCGACCCGCCGGGCCGCCCGGGAAAGACGGGCGGCGGACAGCCAGATGGGCCGGAACAGGGCAAGTGAGACGGCAGCGACCGTAGAGACGACTCAGGGCCGGTCCCCGTGGGGCCGGCCCTGTCGTTCGTGCTGCTCAGGCGAGCGGAGGATACGAGATTCGAACTCGTGAGGGTGTAAACCCAACACGCTTTCCAAGCGTGCGCCCTAGGCCTCTAGGCGAATCCTCCGCGAGCCAGGATACAGGCCCCGGTCGGCCGGGCCACCCCACCACCCCCCGAAGATCGACGGGCGGTCGGGTAGGCTTGGCGACACCTCCCGTGCGGCGGTATCTCGTGAACCTCCCCAGGGCCGGAAGGCAGCAAGGATAAGCGAGCTCTGCCGGGTGCACGGGAGGCCTTTTTGTCTCCGGGCCCCTCGCCAGGCCGCCGATGTGGGGCTGTCCCGGGCCGCGGATGCCGCCATGGAGTCGATCAAGACGAGACGCGGCGGGGTGGGTGGTCACCCGGGGCGGACCGGCGCAGAATGGCTCGGTCGAGAGGAGGCGGGACGAGTGACGCTGGCGCTCTACCGCAAGTACCGTCCGCGTACCTTCGCCGAGGTCATCGGGCAGGAGCACGTCACCGAACCGCTGTCGCAGGCGCTGCGCAGCGGGCGGCTCAACCACGCCTACCTCTTCTCCGGCCCCCGTGGCTGCGGCAAGACCACCAGCGCCCGGATCATGGCCCGCTCGCTCAACTGTGAGCAGGGCCCCACCCCCGAGCCGTGCGGCAAGTGTGAGTCCTGCCGCTCGCTGGCCACCGACGGTGCCGGCTCGATCGACGTGCTAGAGATCGACGCGGCCAGCCACGGTGGTGTCGACGACGCCCGCGAGCTGCGCGAACGTGCCTTCTTCGCGCCGGCCAACAGCCGCTTCAAGATCTACATCATCGACGAGGCGCACATGGTCTCGACGCAGGGCTTCAACGCCCTGCTCAAGCTCGTCGAGGAGCCCCCGGAGTACGTCAAGTTCATCTTCGCCACCACCGAGCCGGAGAAGGTCCTCGGCACGATCCGGTCGCGGACCCACCACTACCCGTTCCGGCTGTTTCCGCCGAAGGTGGTCCGCCCCTATCTGGAGCAGCTCACCCAGGCCGAGGGCGTCACCGTCGAGCCGGCGGTCTTTCCGCTGGTGGTGCGCGCCGGTGGCGGCAGCATGCGGGACAGCCTCTCGGTCCTCGACCAGCTCATCGCCGGTGCCGGCCCGGAGGGGGTCAGCTACGCCCGGGCCGTCGCGCTGCTCGGGGTCACCGACTCCGCGCTGATCGACGAGATGTGCGACGCGTTGGCCGCCGGTGACGGCGCGGCCGCGTACGCCACCGTCGACCGGGTCGCCGAAGCCGGGCACGACATGCGTCGGTTCGCCTCCGACCTGCTGGAGCGGCTGCGCGACCTCATCGTGCTTCAGCAGGTGCCGGACGCCACCGCGAAGGGCCTCATCGACGGCCCCGCCGACCAGATCGAGCGGATGGCCGCACAGGCCGCGCAGCTCGGCCCCGGCACGCTGTCCCGCTGCGCCGACATCGTGCACGACGGCCTGGTGGAGATGCGCGGCACCACCGCGCCCCGGCTGCTGCTGGAGCTGATCTGCGCCCGAATGTTGCTGCCCGGCACGGATGACTCCACCGGTGGCCTGCTCCAGCGCCTGGAGCGGATGGAACGCCGGCTCACCCTGGCCGGTGCCGACGCGCCGTCGGCCGCCGCCGGCTCCGCGCCAGCCACCAACCCGGGAGTACGCCCACAGTCGGCGACTCCGGGTCCGGCTGCCGGTGCCACCCCTGCACCCGCTGCCGCCCCGACCTCCGCGCCCCCGTCGACGGGCACCCCGACGGCGACCCCGTCGTCGAGCGTCCCGACGTCGACCGCCCCGACGTCGAGCGCCCCGACGTCGAGCGTCCCGGTCTCGACCGCATCGGCCTCGGCTGCTGACTCGCCGATTCCGGCGTCGCCCGGTGCGTCGGTGCCCGCCGAGCCGGCCGTACCCGTATCGCCGGCCCCACGTCGTGCGGTGCCGCCGTCGGCGGTGCTGCCCGACCCGGCGACCCCGGCGCCACCCCGACCCGGTGCCGCGCCGGCGCCGCTGGACGCGGTCGCGGTCCGCCGGGTCTGGCCCGACGTGGTCGGCAAGGTGAACCGGACCAACAAGCGGATCGCCGCCCTGATGCGCGACGCGGTGGTGCGCGAACTCGACGGCGACATGCTGGTGCTGACGGTGAAGTCCACGGTGCTGGCCAAGATGATGTCCGATCACGCGGCGGTGCTGACCGACGCGCTGTACGAGGAGTTGGGCGGGCGCTGGCAGATCCGCTGCGAGGTGGCCGGCGAGCGGGGCGGCGTGTCGCTGTCCGGTCCGGCGCGCTCGCAGCCGTCCGCCCCGCCTCGGCCCGCCCCGGCGGACGCCCCGCCGGTCCCGACCGGCCGTGACGCGGCGGGCGGGAACGGTGGTCAGCACGGCCCGTCCGGTGGCTCCGCTGTCTCGTCCGGTGCCGGCGCGAACCCCCCCGGCGGTCGTGGCGCACAGCAGCCGGCCGGCGGGCAGCCCGGTGGGTCGGCCGCGACGGCCGACGACGAGGACGATTGGCCGGAGGCGGCCCAGCCCGGCGGCAGCGCCCTCGCCGCGGTGCCTACCGATGGCGAGGACTGGCCGGAGGCTGCCCGTCCCGGCGGTGCCACGGCTGCGGACGGCGCGGCCTCCGACGCCGCGCCGGGCTCAGCTCCCGCACCGGCCAGCGCGAACGGCTTCGGGTCGAACGGCTTCGGGTCGAACGGCTCCGGGTCGAACGGCGCTGGCGTGCACGGTTCGGGCGTCAACGGCTCCGGATCGGCCACCGGCGGTGGCACGCCGGGCACGCGGGCCAACCCGACGCCGGCTGCCCGCCAGCCGAACGCGGCCCCCACCGGCGGTGCGCCGGTCAGCAGCGCCATCGCGGCCGCCCGCGCGGCGGCGGCGGGACGCGGTGCGCGTACCGGACCGGCGGCCCGACCCACCGCGGACGCCGAGTGGGCCGGCGAACCGCCCTACGACCCGGACTTCGACGGGCCGCTGCGCGGCGGCCGACCGGGTGGCGCGGTGACACCGGCGGCCACACCGACCTACGAGGGGTTCGATCCGGGCGACGAGCCGCTGGACGAGGTCATCGACGAGAAGACCGCACGGGAGTCGAGCGAGGAGCAGGCAGTACGGCTGCTCCGCGAGACGTTCGGCGCCGAGAAGATCGACGAGGTGGACGCCCGCTAGCGGTGTTCACCGGGCGGTGGTCTCGGGCGAACGGCTGTTTTGCGTACTGCCCTTGGGGGTTTCGGCGAGCAGGACGCCGAGGCAGCAGGCCCACAGGGGGAAGGGCAGCACGGCGACCCGTTCCATGCCGCCCAAGCCGAGCCCGACGCCCTGTTGGGCGAAGAACAGCACCGCCCCGGCCAGCGCGGTCAACCCTGCGGCGAGGGTGAGCCGTCGCCACCGGCCGAGCAACGTGGTGCGCGGCGCGAGGGCGGCGAGGAGCAGGCCGAGATTGCCCAGCCCCATGATCAGGAAGGCGCCGAGGACGTGCAGGTTCTCGTCGACGTCCGCCGGGTAGAGGCCTGCCAGGGCGTACCCGCCGGTGTCCAGCAGCAGTAGCGTCTGCGCCGACCGGACCACCCCGCCGCGACCGAGGGTCCGCCAGGTCAGCAGCAGCCCGGCGGCGAGCAGCACGGCGGTGAGCAGCAGCGCGGCGTTCATCAGCGGGTGCCCGGGCGAGCAGACGTACCGGGGCCTGGTGGTGTCCCACACTCCGCAGTGGACATTGCCGAGGTCACTGATGTTGTTGGTGGCCCAACTGTAGGACGGGTCGCGCCACCGGAGGCCGGTGATCAGGCTGGCGGCCAGGAAGATCGGTACGGCCGCCACCCAGCAGAGTGCGCCGATCCGGCCGGTGCGATTGAGGTTCATGCCGATGAGCAGACCAGTGCGACGACCCTTGGCGCACTACCTGCAGATGGCCGGTTCGGGGTAGTGGCAGCCGTACCCGAACGGGGTGGACGGTGTATCGAGGCGCTGTCAGGATGTGCGCCGTGGAGATCACCTCAGGCCCGGAACGGGGTACCGCAGGCCCGTCCGGCACGACCAGGTTCGACCGTCGTCACGTGTGGGCCGCGGTGGCCGCGATCATCGGCCTGGTCAACCTGGCCCAGGCGACCTCGATGCCGTGGGTGACGGTGCACGAGGGCCAGGGCGTCGTGGATCGGCTCATCGGGGTGACTCCCTCGACCGAGGTACGGACGTACGGGTTGACCGATCTCCCTGGCTTCGCGCCCTGGTTGTACGTCGGATGGGGGCTGTTGCTGGCATTGCTCGTGGCGGCCTGGGTGCGGCCGGCGTGGCGACAGGGCGTGCAGATGGCCGCCGTGCTGATCAGCGTGGTGCTGGCGGTCGTCACCCTGCTGCCCGGCGGTGTCGCCGTCAGCGCCAGCGGCTTCCAGCCGGACAACCACCCCAGCACGGATTTCCTCGCCGGAGTGTGGTCCGCGCTCCTCGGGATGCTGCTGCTGGCCGGTGCCATCGCGACCCTGCCAGCGGTGCCGATGCCGGCCACACCGACCGCTGCGGCGCTGCCGGAGGTCGTACCGACCGATCCGTCGCAACCGGAGACCGCACCCGCCGATGAACCCGCCGCAGCCGACCCGGCAGCTCCGGTGGACTCGGCTCCGTTCGTCTGGCAGAGCGCCCGCGTGGGCACCCGCCCGGCGGCGCCGTGGTGGCGGCGTCCCGGGCCGCTGGCCGGCGGTCTGGCAGGTCTCGTCGCCGTGGCCGTCCTCGCGACGGTGATCTGGTACGCGACCCGTCCGGCCGCCGAGCCGCAGCCCGCCGACCTCGCCTCGCTGGTGGTGGCAAGTCCGGCCGACTCGACACCCGCCAGTCCGGCCGGCGCCGAGGACCGGGTCGACCTCAGTCGGATCCTGCCGCTCTCCGACTCGCGGGCGATGCTGCTCGCCGAGCAGGCACGCGACGAGGTGGAACACACCGCCGGCGCGGCGTGGACCCGCCCGGACGCCACCTCCGTGACGGTCACCCTGCTCCAGTTCGGCACGGCGAGCTCGGCCGACCAGTTCCAGCGGACCTACGTCGATCTCCAGCAGGCAACTCCGGGCAACCTGGTCGAGATCGACGACGTGCCGGGGGCGATGGCCTTCGTCGGCGACGACCGGGCGGGTATCTGGGCCGTCGCGGTTCGGGAGGAGATCGTCGTCCTCGTCAGCGCGGTCGGCGGATCGTCGGGCACCCTCACCGCCATCGAGCCGCTGGTCCGTGAGCAGTACGACCGACTCTGAGCCGCGCCGCCTCCATGTCGCCGCGTGGCCCGGCGTGGGGGACGCACCGGGCGGGGCGAGGTCGGTCCCAGCGGATAGGCTGGGCGGCGGTCGAGCAGACGAGTGCGAGAAGGAGCCATCCGTGCGCCCAGGTGGACAGCCCAACATGCAGCAGATGCTGAAGCAGGCGCAGAAGATGCAGCAGCAGATCGCCGCCGCCCAGGCCGAGTTGGCCGAGGCCGAGCTGACCGGCACCGCCGGCGGCGGGCTGGTCACCGCGACGGTCTCCGGCGCCGGTGAGCTCAAGGCCATCAAGATCGACCCGAAGGCCGTCGACGCGGATGACGTGGAGACGCTGGAGGACCTGGTGGTCGCGGCCGTGCACAATGCCGCCGAGGCGGCACGGGAGCTGACCGAGCGCAAGATGGGCCCGGTCGCCGGCGGCATGGGCGGCCTCGGCCTGCCCGGTTTCTGAGCCGGCAGATGTACGAGGGTGCCATCCAGGATCTGATCGACGAGCTGGGTCGGCTGCCGGGCGTCGGCCCGAAGAGCGCCCAGCGGATCGCGTTCCACGTCCTGTCGGCGGATCCGGCCGACGTCAACCGGTTGGCCGGCGCGCTGCGCAAGGTCAAGGAGCTGGTGCGGTTCTGCACCAGTTGCTACAACGTGGCCGAGTCCGAGCAGTGCCGGATCTGCCGTGATCCCCGCCGCACCGACGAGGTGCTGTGTGTGGTGGAGGAGCCCAAGGACGTGGTGGCCGTCGAGCGGACCGGCGAGTTCCGCGGCCGCTACCACGTGCTGGGCGGTGCCATCAATCCGCTGGAGGGGATCGGTCCGGACAATCTGCGCATCCGCGAGCTGATGACCCGGCTCAGTGGCGGCGCGGTGCGGGAGCTGATCCTGGCCACCGATCCCAACACCGAGGGTGAGGCGACCGCCACCTATCTGGCGCTGATGGTGAAGCCGATGGGCATCGCGGTGACCCGGTTGGCGAGCGGTCTGCCGGTCGGCGGCGACCTGGAGTACGCCGACGAGATCACCCTCGGCCGTGCCTTCGAGGGGCGCCGGGCCGTCTGAGCCCTGCCGCGTACGACCGACGGCCGGCACCCGGTGTTCCCGGGGCCGGCCGTCGCCGCATCGAAGCCCGGAAATGATCTGACACCTGCGTCCCCCAGTGGCCCGGTCGACGTAACAGTTTGGCATCGCGGGTGCGGATTGTTCGGTTTGAGGAGCCGTTCGCCTTCGAATCGAATGTCAAGCGACGATTGAGGCACGATCCGATACCAACCGTCCACCCGATGGTTTCCGGGTGGACGCCACGGGAGCTATGGTCACCGCCATCGGTGACCCCTGTCACCACGTTGTCCGTACCCCCAAGGACGAGGTGAGGCACACATGCGTGCACCCAGGCCGAAGGTCGCGATAGCGGCCGTCGCGGTCGCGGCCCTCGCGGTAGCAGGCTGCGCCGAGAGCAACCGCGATGACAGTTCGAGCGGTAGCAAGAAGGACACCCTGGTCTTCGGCGTTGCCGGCGACCCGAAGGTGCTCGACCCGAGCTTCGCCAGCGACGGTGAGTCGCTGCGCGTGGCGCGTCAGGTCTTCGAGACCCTGGTCCGTCCGGAGGAGGGTGGCACCAAGGTCACCCCCGGCCTGGCCGAGTCCTGGACTCCGGACGCCGCCGGCACCACCTGGACCTTCAAGCTCCGGTCGGGCGTCAAGTTCCACGATGGCACCGAGTTCAACGCGGCGGCGGTCTGCGCCAACTTCGACCGCTGGTACAACGCCAAGGGCCTCATGCAGAGCCCGGACGTGACCGCGTACTGGCAGGACGTCATGGGCGGCTTCGCCAAGAACGAGGACGCGGACCTGCCGCCGAGCCTCTTCAAGTCCTGCACCGCCAAGGACGCGACCACTGTGGACCTGGCGTTCACCCGGGTCTCCAGCAAGATCCCGGCCGCGCTGATGCTTCCGTCGTTCTCCATCCACAGCCCGAAGGCGCTGCAGGAGTTCGACGCGAGCAACGTGGGCGGAACCGCCGAGGACATCAAGTACCCGTCGTACGCGACGGAGCACCCGACCGGCACCGGCCCGTTCAAGTTCAAGTCCTGGGACGTCGCGAACAAGACGCTGACCCTGGAGCGCAACGAGGACTACTCGGGCACCAAGGCCAAGCTGAAGACCCTGATCTTCAAGACGATCTCCGACGAGAACGCGCGCAAGCAGGCGCTGCGCTCCGGTGACATCCAGGGCTACGACCTGGTCGGCCCGGCCGACGTCACGCCGCTGAAGAACGAGGGCTTCAACGTCCTCACCCGCCCGGCGTTCAACGTGCTCTACCTGGCGATCAACCAGAAGGGCAACCCGAAGCTCGCCGACCTCCGGGTCCGGCAGGCGATCGCGTACGCGCTGAACCGCAAGCAGCTCGTCGACTCGAAGCTGCCTCCGGGCGCGAAGGTCGCCGACAACTTCATGCCCGACACCGTCGAGGGCTGGAACGGCGACGTCACCAAGTACACCTACGACCCGGCCAAGGCGAAGGCCCTGCTGGCCGAGGCCGGCGCGTCGAACCTGACGCTGAAGTTCCACTACCCGACCGAGGTCACCCGGCCGTACATGCCGAACCCGAAGGACATCTTCGAGCTGCTCTCGGCGGACCTGAAGGCCGTTGGCATCACCGTCGAGGCGATCCCGCTGAAGTGGAGCCCGGACTACCTGAACGCCACCACGTCCGGTAACAAGCACGACATCCACTTCCTCGGCTGGACCGGTGACTACGGCGACGCCTACAACTTCATCGGCACCTTCTTCGACCGGCCGAAGGACGAGTGGGGCTTCAACAACAAGGCCCTGTTCGACCAGTTCAAGGACGCGGACGGCACCGCCGACATCGCGGCCCGGACCGAGAAGTACAAGGCCCTGAACAAGTCGGTCATGGACTTCCTGCCCGGTGTGCCGATCTCGCACTCGCCGCCGGCGATCGTGTTCGGCAAGGACGTGACCGGAGTCAAGGCGAGCCCGCTCACCGACGAGCGGTACGCCACCGCCGAGTTCAAGTAGTCCTGAACCAACGCAAGGAACGCGGGCGGGCGCTGTCGCACAGCGCCCGCCCGCAACCCTCCGCAACCCTTCGAGGCCGCCGTGTTCCGGTTCATCGTCAGACGCCTGCTCCAGTTGATACCCACGCTGTTCGGGCTCTCCCTCCTGCTCTTCATCTGGCTCCGCCGACTGCCCGGCGGCCCTGAGACCGCCATCCTCGGCGAGCGCGGCACACCGGAGATGCGTGCCGCGATCCGGCACAACATGGGTCTCGACCAGCCCATCCTGGTGCAGTACGGCCGGTTCGTCCGGCGGATGATCCAGCTCGACCTGGGCACCTCGACCTCCACCAAGCGGGCGGTCACCACCGAGTTCATCGAGCGCTTTCCCGGCACGGTCGAGCTGACCATCACCGCGATGCTGATCGCGATCGGCGTCGGCATCCCGCTGGGTTACCTGGCCGCCCGCCGTCGAGGCCGGTTCCTGGACCACGCCTCCGTGGGTGGCTCGCTGATCGGCATCTGCATCCCGGTGTTCTTCCTGGGCTACGTCCTCAAGGCGATCTTCTCGGAGAACCTGCACTGGTTCCCGTCCAGCGGTCGGCAGGACCCGACGCTCGGGGCGACCCGCGTCACCAACTTCTTCGTCCTGGACGGGCTGATGACCCGGGAGTGGGACGCCGCCGCCGACGCCCTCTGGCATCTGGTGCTGCCCAGCATCGCGCTGGCCAGCATTCCGCTGGCGATCATCGTCCGGATCACCCGGGCGAGCGTGCTGGAAGTGCTCAACGAGGACTTCGTCCGGACCGCTGAGGCCAAGGGCCTCACCGAGTCGACGGTCCGTCGCCGGCACGTGCTGCGCAACGCGATGCTGCCGGTGGCCACCTCGATCGGCCTGCTCGCTGGCGGCCTGCTCTCCGGTGCCGTGCTGACCGAGACCGTCTTCGCCTTCAGTGGCATCGGAGCGTTCGTCGCCGAGGCCATCGGCCAGCGCGACTATCCGGTGCTGATGGGCTTCATCCTGATCATCGCGGTGGTGTACGTGCTGGTGAACCTCCTGGTCGATCTCTCCTACAGCTTCATCGACCCGAGGGTGAGGGTCCGATGACCATCAGCCCCGGCAAGAAGCGCGAAAAGATCGACCGGCTCTCGGAACTGGCCGCCCGTGACGACGAGCGGGGGGTGAGCCTCTGGCAGGAGGCGTTCCGTCGGCTGCGCGGCAACCCGGCCGCCATCGTCGGCGCGATCATCCTGCTGATCTTCCTGCTGGTCGCGGTGATCGGGCCGTTCCTCGTCCCGTACGCGGCGACCGACACGATCGGCATCCGGGAGGGGCTGATCAGGCCGGGCGTCATTCCCGGCCCGACCGGCGAGCACTGGTTCGGCTACGACCACCAGGGCCGGGACGAGTTCAGCCGGATGATCGTGGGAGCCCGGCAGACCCTGCTGGTCGGCGTGGTCTCCACCCTCATCGGCTTGGCGATCGGTGCGCTGATCGGCGGCGTCTCCGGTGCCGCGGCCGGCCTCGGTGGCCGGTGGGGGCGGTGGATCGACACCACCCTGATGCGGTTCATCGACATGCTGCTGGCGATGCCGAGCCTGCTGCTGGCGGTGAGCATCGCCGCGCTGCTCGGTGCCAGCCTGACCACGGTGATGATCGCGGTCGGCGTGGTCTCGGTGCCGGTGTTCGCCCGGCTGCTGCGCGGCTCGATGATCTCCCAGGCCAACAGCGACTACGTGCTGGCGGCCACCTCGCTCGGCGTGAAGAAGTCGAAGATCGCGCTGACCCACGTGGTGCCGAACTCGCTCGCCCCGGTGATCGTGCAGGCCACCCTGACGCTGGCCACGGCGATCATCGAAGCCGCCGCGCTCTCCTTCCTCGGCCTGGGTAACCCCGACACCGCCGTACCGGAGTGGGGGGTGATGCTCGCCGATGCGCAGCAGTACCTCGGCATCCGGCCGTCGCTGGCGATCTACCCGGCCATCGCGATCATCATCACCGCGCTCGGCTTCACCCTGCTCGGTGAGGCGATGCGCGAGGCCCTCGACCCGAAACTGCGGAAGTAGACCCTCATGCGAGCCCCGCAGTCGCGAACGAAAGGCCGGTAATGGCACTGCTCGAAGTGGACGACCTCTCCGTCACGTTCGCCCGACGCGGCCAGCGTGCCGTGCACGCGGTCGACGGAGTGTCCTTCTCGGTCGACGCGGGTGACGTGGTCGGCCTGGTCGGCGAGTCCGGCTGCGGCAAGAGCGTCACCTCACTGGCGATCATGGGATTGCTGCCCAAGCAGCCCGGGCTGCGGGTCGGCGGCAAGGCGGTCTTCGACGGCACCGACCTGCTCCAACTCGACGACCGGTCGCGGCGGGACATCCGGGGCCGGGACATCGCGATGATCTTCCAGGACCCGCTCTCCTCGCTGAACCCGGTTATCCCGATCGGGTTGCAGGTGACCGAGGTGCTCACCCGGCACCGGGGGATGAAGGGCGAGGCCGCCGCCAAGGAGGCCGCGGCGCTGCTGGAGCGGGTCGGCATCCCCGACCCGAAGCGTCGGTTGAAGGAGTACCCGCACCAGCTCTCCGGCGGTATGCGGCAGCGGGCGCTGATCGCGATGGCGGTGGCCTGTCAGCCCCGGCTGCTGATCGCCGACGAGCCGACCACCGCGCTCGATGTGACCATCCAGGCGCAGATCCTGGAACTGCTCAAGGAACTGGTCCGCGACTCCGGCACCGCACTGCTGATGATCACGCACGATCTGGGTGTGGTGGCCGGCATGTGCGACACCGTCAACGTGCTCTACGCCGGTCGGGTGGTGGAGACGGCTCGCCGCCGTCCGCTGTTCCGCGAGCCGCGGCACCCGTACACCGTGGGTCTGCTCGGCTCGGTGCCGCGCCTGGACGCCGGGCGGGGCGAGAAGCTGAACCCCATCCCCGGCTCGGTCCGCGACCTGCTGCCCTGGCCGGACGGCTGCGCCTTCGCCCCGCGCTGCGCCCGCCGGACCGACGAGTGCGTGGGCGAACCGCCGGAGCTGGTGCAGACCTACGACGGGCGCAGCTACCGGTGCGTCAACCCGGAGCCGGTGCCCGGCACGGTGCCTGCCCCACGCGAGGAGGAATCAGCGTGAGCGACAACGACATCCTCGTCGAGGTACGCGACCTGAAGGTGCACTTCCCGATCAAGCGGGGCGTGCTCTTCGACCGGGTGGTCGGCCACGTGAAGGCCGTCGACGGGGTCGACCTGCGCATTCCGCGCGGCAAGACGTACGGGCTGGTCGGCGAGTCCGGCTGCGGGAAGTCCACGCTCGGCCGGGCGTTGCTCCAGCTCACTCCGCCGACCTCCGGCGAGGTGAGCTTCGACGGTGTCGAGCTGACGACGCTGCCGCCCGGCAAGCTGCGCGCGACCCGCCGCCGGATGCAGATGATCTTCCAGGACCCGATGTCCAGCCTCGATCCGCGGCAGAACGTCGAGTCGATCCTTACCGAGGGGCTGCAGACCCACGGGATCGGCACCGACCGCACCGACCGTCGGCGGATCATCGGCGAGACACTGGACGCCGTGGGGCTGCCCCGCTGGGCGCTGTCCCGCTACCCGCACGAGTTCTCCGGCGGGCAGCGGCAGCGCATCGGCATCGCCCGCGCGCTGGTGCTCGGGCCGGAGCTGATCGTCGCCGACGAGCCGGTGTCGGCCCTGGACGTCTCGATCCAGGCCCAGGTGGTGAACCTGCTGGACGAACTCCAGGACAGCCTGGGGCTGACCTACCTGGTGATCGCGCACGACCTCGCGGTGGTCCGGCACATCTCCGACACGGTCGGCGTGATGTATCTGGGCGCGCTGGTCGAGGAGGCGCCGAGCGACCGGCTGTACACCGAGCCGCTGCACCCGTACACCCGGGCGCTGATGTCGGCGGTGCCGGTGCCGGACCCGGACGTGGAGGACCGCCGGGAGCGGATCCTGCTCGCCGGTGACCTGCCCTCGCCGGCCAACCCACCGTCCGGCTGCCGCTTCCACACCCGCTGCCCGTGGGCGCAGCCCACCCGCTGCGCGGACGAGCGGCCGGTGCTGCGGGAGATCGGCGCGAGCCGGGTGGCCTGCCACTTCGCCGAGCAGATCGCCAGCGGTGAGTTGCGTCCGCACCAGGTCAGCGTGCAGATCGTGCGCCCCGAGGGTGAGGGCGACTCGCCCGGCGTGGTCTCCGTCCCCACCGAGCCCGGCTCGTACGTCTGACGGCTGGACCCACCGGCCCGTCCCGGGTCGGTGGGTCAGCCCTCGGGGCGGTGCAGCAGGGCCACCGCGATGCCGTGCACCGCGGCCAGGCCCGCCGGGTCGGCCAGCTGCACCTTCCCGCCGGTCACCACGTACCACTCGTCCGCGTCCTTGTACTGCACCCGGAGCGTGACCTGGCCGTCCGCGTACTCGGTACGCAGGGTCAGGTCGCCGGTGACCACACCGACCTCGTCGGTCATCACCCCGCCCGGACCGGGCACGATGTCGGTCGTCCGGCTCTGTGGGCCGCCGGCGCCGTCCGAATCCGCGACCATGCCGGCCCCCGGCACCGCGGCGGAGGTCTCCGCCTTGCCGTCCGCGGTCATGCCCGCGGCTGCGGGGCTGGTGGCGGTGTCACCCGTCGACCCGGCGGCTCGCTCGGCTCGCTCACTCACTAGCAGCCCTCCAGCATGTCGGTCAGGGCGGCCTTCTCGGCAGTGGTGATGGTGAGCCGCCAATGGTGCTTGACCGTCACCCAGTTCTCGGCGTACTGGCACCAGTACGACCGGTTCGCCGGCTTCCACTGGGACGGGTCCTGGTCACCCTTTGCCCGGTTGGAGGACGCCGAAACCGCGAAGAGCTGCGGTCGGGTGGTGTCGTTGGCGAAATCGCCCCGCTTCGCGTCGTCCCACTCGTCGGCACCCGAGCGCCACGCGTTGGCCAGCGGCACCATGTGGTCGATGTCCACCTCGGAGGGATCCGTGGCGGTGCGCCCGTCGTACACGCTCTCCCAGCGACCGCCGACCACGTTGCAGCCGGAGAGTTTCACGTCCTTGCCGTCGCGCTGCAGGATGCTGTCCCGCACGTCGCAGTTCTTGCCGGTGTCCCGCCAGTGCGGGAAACGCTCGCGGCTGTAACCCTTCATCGAGCCAGCGGTGGCCACGGTGAGCTGGCCCAACTGCTCGGCGGCGTTGCCGCCGTCGCTCGGGGGTGGCTGGTCCGACTCATCCGGCGGGACGCAACCGGCAACGCTGAGCGCCAGCGCCGCGACGAGCGCGGTCACCGCCGCGCGCGATCCTGATCTGGTACGCACAGACGACACCTCTCCAGCTTGCGGGCTTCCGGCGATTGCGCACAGTACCCGGGTGTGGTTTCGGCGTTTCGTGGCGTCTCCCACATGGTGCAAGGCAAATTGGTGGGATGACCGCACCCGTACCGGCGCCCGCACTGCGGATGGGTACTGCCGCAGGCCGGGGGACGCTGCTCGCCGCAGTACTTGCCTCCGGCATGGTCTTCCTGGACGGCACGGTTGTCAATGTGGCGCTGCCGAAACTCGGTGAGGATCTCGGCGCGAACGTGGCCGATCTGCAATGGACCGTGAACGGCTACCTGCTGATGCTGGCGGCTTTCGTGCTGCTCGGGGGAGCGCTCGGGGACCGCTTCGGCCGGCGACGGATCTTCCTCATCGGGGTGGTCTGGTTCACCGTCGCGTCGGTGCTGTGCGGGCTGTCCCAGGGCACCGGCTGGCTGATCGCGGCCCGGTTCCTCCAGGGTGCCGGCGGCGCGCTGCTCACCCCCGGGTCGCTGTCGGTGCTCCAGTCCAGCTTCCACCCGGACGACCGGGGTCGGGCGATCGGTGCCTGGGCCGGGCTGTCCGGGGTGTCCACCGCGCTGGGCCCGTTCCTCGGTGGCTGGCTGATCGACACGCTGTCCTGGCGGTGGATCTTCTTCCTCAACCTGCCGCTGGCCGTGCTGGTGCTGCTGGCCGCCCTGCGCTGGGTGCCGGAGAGCCGGGACGAGAACGCCTCCCGCAGCGCGGGGCGGGGCCGGACCCACCGTCGGTTCGACGTCGCCGGGGCGCTGCTCGGCGCGCTCGCGCTGGCCGGGGTCACGTACGCCCTGATCGACGCGCCCGAGCGCGGCTTCGTCTCGGCCCCGGTGCTGGTCGCGGCGCTCGTCGGAGTGCTGGCCGCGGTGGCCTTCGTACTGCTGGAACGGCGGCGCGGCGACACCGCGATGCTGCCCACCGGGCTGTTCGGCAGCCGGCTCTTCTCGGTGCTGAACATCTTCACCGTGGTGGTGTACGCGGCGCTCAACGGCTTCACCTTCTTCTTCGCCGTCTATCTGCAGAACGTGCTCGGCTGGTCGGCCTTCCGTACCGGGATCGCACTGCTGCCGATGACCGTGCTGCTGCTGGTCGGTTCGGCCCGCGCCGGGGCGTTGGCGGCGAAGATCGGTCCACGGCTGCCGCTGGCCATCGGACCGGTGGTGGCCGCCGCCGGACTGCTGCTGCTGCGCGGCGTCGATCCCGGCGCGTCGTACTGGCGGGACGTGTTTCCCGGGGTGCTGCTCTTCGGCTCCGGGTTGACCCTGGTGGTGGCGCCACTGACCGCGTCGGTGCTGGCCGCGGTGCAGGACCGGTTCTCCGGGGTGGCCAGCGGGTTCAACAACGCCGCGTCCCGAGCGGGTGGCCTGCTCGCGGTGGCGGCGCTGCCGCTGCTGGTGGGCCTGTCCGGAAGCGGCTACGCGCAGAAGACCGAGCTGACCCACGCGTTCCGAGGCGCGCTGGCCTGGTGCGCCGGGCTGCTGCTGGCCGGCGCGGTGCTGGCCCTGGTGCTGGTGCACCGCCCACCCCGCGCGGCCCCGCCCTCGCAGCCCTGCCACTCGATGCCCGCCGCAACGCCCCCGAAGTAAGGAAGGGCACCTTGTTAACGCCTGGCGTTGTACAAGGGGCCCTTCCTAACGAACGGTGCAGCTAGCTGCGCGCGCGGTTGACGGCGCTGGTGACCGCCTTGATCGAGGCGGTGACGATGTTGGCGTCGGTGCCGACACCCCACACCGTCCGGCCGTCCACCTCGCACTCCACGTACGCGGCGGCCTGCGCGTCACCGCCGGAGGAGAGCGCGTGCTCGTGGTAGTCGAGCACCCGTACGCCCACCCCGACCGACTGGAGCGCGTTGACGTACGCGTCGATCGGGCCGTTACCGACCGCCGTGAGTGCCCGATGCTCGCCGCCCACGCCGACCTGGGCCTCGATCTCGACCTTGCCGTCGGCCGTGCCGATCGCGTAGCCGGCCAACCGCACCGCCGGGTTTGGCTGGTGGTCGAGCAGGTAGTTCGTCGCGAAGATCTCCCACATCGCGCCCGGGTCGACCTCGCCACCGTCGTGGTCGGTGACCTGCTGCACCACGCCGGAGAACTCGATCTGGAGCCGGCGCGGCAGGTCCAGCTGGTGCTCGCTCTTCATGATGTACGCGACGCCGCCCTTGCCGGACTGCGAGTTGACCCGGATGACCGCCTCGTAGGTGCGGCCCAGGTCCTTCGGGTCGATCGGCAGGTAGGGGACCGCCCAGATGTGCTCGTCCACCGGTACGCCGGCCGCCGCCGCGTCGGCGGCGAGGGCGTCGAAGCCCTTCTTGATGGCGTCCTGGTGGGAGCCGGAGAAGGCGGTGTAGACCAGGTCACCGGCGTACGGGTGGCGTTCGTGCACCGGCAGTTGGTTGCAGTACTCGACGGCCCGACGGACCTCGTCGATGTTCGAGAAGTTGATCATCGGGTCGATGCCCTGGGAGAAGAGGTTGAGCCCCAGCGTCACCAGGTCCACGTTGCCGGTGCGCTCGCCGTTGCCGAACAGGCAGCCCTCGATCCGGTCCGCGCCGGCGAGCAGACCCAGCTCGGCGGCGGCCACCCCGGTGCCCCGGTCGTTGTGCGGGTGCAGGCTCAGCACCAGGCTGTCCCGGCGCGGCAGGTGCCGGTGCATCCACTCGATCGAGTCGGCGTACACGTTCGGCGTGGCCATCTCGACCGTGGCCGGCAGGTTGATGATCAGCTTCCGGTCCGGCGTCGGGTCGATCACGTCGATCACCCGGGAGCAGACCTCCAGCGCGTACTCCAGCTCGGTGCCGGTGTACGACTCCGGCGAGTACTCGTAGTGGATCTCGGTGTCCGGGGTGTGAATCTCGGCGTACTTCTGGCAGAGCCGTGCGCCGGAGGTGGCGATGTCGGCGATGCCGTCGCGGTCCAGACCGAAGACCACCCGGCGCTGCAGGGTGGAGGTCGAGTTGTAGAAGTGCACGATCGCCCGCCTGGCCCCGCGCAGCGACTCGAACGTCCGGTCGATCAGGTGCTCCCGGCACTGGGTGAGCACCTGGATGGTGACGTCGTCCGGGATCATGTCCTGTTCGATGAGCTGCCGGACGAAGTCGAAGTCGGTCTGGCTGGCCGACGGGAAGCCGACCTCGATCTCCTTGTAACCCATCTGGACCAGCAGCTGGAACATCCGGCGCTTGCGCTCGGGCGACATCGGGTCGATCAGTGCCTGGTTGCCGTCGCGCAGGTCCACGGCGCACCAGCGCGGTGCGGCGTCCACCTGACGGGTGGGCCAGGTGCGGTTCGGCAGATCGATCCGGAACTGCTGGCCGTAGGGCTGGTAGCGCTGGTACGGCATCCGGCTCGGGCGCTGCCGGGCGATCGGGTCGGTGTCAACGTCGGTGACGGGTTGAGCCATGACGGAATGCTCCCGTGGGTCATGTGGGGCGTCAGCAATCGGAAGGTGTCGGCGAGGTGCCGGGCGACGGTGCCCGCGCGGGTGCCGAGGGGAATTTCGGATGTGCTGGACGGCGCCGTTCGACTCCGCGACGAGGTGCCGGCCGGTCAGGCCTCGTCGCGGCAGCCAAGGAGAAGAAGCGCCCGCCACATGACAGGGTGACCCTACGTGATGAGACGGAGGGTGGGAAGGCGGGTCCGGACTATGGGACCGGTGTCACGACCTGCTCCGGGGCGACCGCACCCAGTCGCGGCGTCCGTACGGCCCAGGCCACCGTGGGTACGATCGCCAGCCCGACCAGCGTGAAGATGGCTGCCGCCGGGTACCAGCCCCAACCACCGGTGGTCACCCCCAGCGCGGTCAGTCCCGCCGGCGCGATCAGGTACTGCACCTGCGAGCCGAGCCGGAACGCGCCCACGTACGCGCCACGCTGGGCGGCCGGCGGCAGGGCGGCGGTGAGCCCCCAGGTGCCGGCCGACTCGATCAGCTCGGCCACGATCAGCAGCGTCGCGGCGGCCACCAGCACCACCACGGTGAGTACGCCCCGGGTGGCCCCGGAGATCGGCAGGACCAGGCAGAACAGCGAGATCAGCAGGGCGCCTCGGCGGGAGGCCCGGGCCGCGCCCAGCGCGGTGTCGGCGCCCCGGCTGGCGCGTACCTGGAGCAGCACGATCAGGACCGTGTTGAGCAGCACCAGAGCGGCGATCACCGTCTTCGGGGCGTCGGTGTGGGTGAGGATCCAGAGCGGCATCACCGTCAGATAGAGCGTCTGGTGCGCGGTGAGCAGCCCGGAGAGCAGGGACACCGCCATGAAGGGGCGGTCGCGCAGCACGGCGAGCCGGCTCATCGGCTCTGCCGCCCGGGTCGCCTGGGCCAACCGGGGCAGTCTCCGCACGAAGAGGGCCGTCACCAGGAAGACCGTCGCGATGAACCAGATCATCCCCCGGTACCCCGCGTCCGTGTCCACCGCCAGCACCAGACCGCTGATCACCGCGCCCAGCCCGAACCCGACGTTCAGCGACGAACGCTGGTACGCCATCGCCGTGACCCGTTCGGCCGGGGGAAGGGCGTTGATCGAGTAGACCTGAACGGCCACGCCGGTCGCGGCCTCCACGGCGGCCAACGCCACCACCACGGCGAGGAAGCCGGCGAAGCCGCCCACGAACGGGTAGCTCGCGAAGAGCGCCGCCTGCAGCACCAGCCCGACCATCCAGACCCGCTGCGGCCCGTACCGGTCGGTCAGTCCGCCCAGCGGCACCGTACCCAGCAGCGAAACCCCCGCCGAGATGGACAGCCCCAGCCCCACCTGGGCGGCGCTGAGCCCCAGCGCCCGGGTGAAGAAGACGGCGCTCCCGGCGTGGAACAGGCCGCTGCCAACGGCGTAGACCATGGCCTGCACGGCCAGCGCGCGGGTCAGCCCGGCCGGCGGTACGACATTTCGGACGGCAATGCGGATGGTTTCTCTGGCCCCCATGGCCGGGAAGTCAACCGTGCCCCCACGGTGCCAGTCGAGCCTTTTAGGCTGAGCCAAATCCTGGCCGGGGGTGCATGTGTCCGAGTTGCGGTTCAGCCTGGCCGACGTGGCGGGAGTGCGGTTGGCCGTGTCGCCGGCCAACGAGACGGTCATGAGCATGTGGGCGGTGTCCAGCCCGGTGCACTATGCGGTGCACCTGCCCTGGATCGACCGCGCCCGGGTGACTCTGCGTCGTCCCGAGGTGGCCGACCGGGTCCGACCCTTGGTGGAGCTGGCTCGGCCGCGTACCTGGCTGCCCGACTTCCTCACCCCGGCGGCCCGGCCGAACGTGGAGATGGCCGAGCAACTCGACCAGATCGCGGCGACGCCGCCGGCCGTGGTGGTCCAGGATCTGTTGGCGACCACCCCGAGCCGGCCGTTGAGCCCGTTCGGGAGGGCGCTGCTCGCCGATCCCCGCGGCCTGCTGCCGCAGCTCGTCGACGCGGTGCGGGTCTGGTACGACGAGGCGATCGCCCCGGACTGGCCGCGGATGCGGGCGCTGCTCGACGCCGACGTGGCGTACCGGGCCGCCCAGCTCGCCGAGAATGGTGCCGGTCGGTTCTTCGAACAGCTCCACCCGAGCCTGCGCTGGCACGGCGACCGGGTGATCAGCGACGACACGTTCGAGCGGGACTTCGACCTCCGCGGTCGTGGGCTGGCGCTGAACCCGACGGTGTTCACCGAGCGGCATGTGCTGTGGAACCTGCTGGAGGATTCGCTGCCGGCCGGCGCATACCCGGTCCGTGCCCTCGGCACGCTCTGGGAGACGAGCGCGCCGCCGCCCGGTGACCCGCTGGCGCGGGTGGTCGGCCCGGGCCGAGCCGCGCTGCTGCACCTGCTCGACACGGCGGCGACCACCACTGACCTCGCCCGATTCGCCGGGATGTCCGCCGGAAACGTCTCCCAGCACCTCTCCGCGCTGCACGACGCCGGGTTGGTCTCCCGGGTGCGACAGGGCCGGCACGTCCTCTATCGCAACACGGAGGCGGCAGCGGTCCTGCTCCGGGCCAGCCGGGGCGGGTAGCTCCGGCGGTCGATCAGCGGAGCAGCAGGTCGGCGAGCGGGCGGCGGTGCCGCAGGCCGGTCTCCCGGGCGCAGAGCTCGGGCGGGAGCGTGAACGGGTCCCCGAGGCGGCCGACGGCGGCGACCACCAGCGGGCGGACGACGCCGGGCAGGTCGAGTTCGCAGGCGAGGCCGGCCCGGTCGAAGCGGGTGAGTTGATGTACGTGCAGACCGAGCGCGGTGGCCTGCACGGTCAGGTGGGCGATCGCCTGACCCAGGTCGTACGCGGCCCGCTCGGCGTCATCGCCGGTGTGCGCGCCGACCACCAGGGTCGCGGCGTGCCGGACCCAGTCCTGGTCGCTGGCGGGAAGGCTGGTCAGGATCAGCTTCCAGGTCTCGTCGTCCCGGTGGCCGAGGGCGAACCGCCAGGGCTGCACGTTCTCCGCCGATGGCGCCCAGCGCGCGGCCTCGAGTAACGAGGCCGCCTGGTCCGGAGTCAGCTCGGCGTCCGGGTCGAAGGCCCGTGGGCTCCAGCGGTACGCGAGTAGTGGGGTGAGATCGGCCATTCACCGATCGTCCCGTATGGGCGATTTGCCCCCGCGTCCGGGGTCGGCTAAATGTGGGCAAGAGCACCCGTAACGGGATGAAGATCAGGACGTTCCCGCGCTCGGGCTGTCGGACGGGTCCGGCGTTGGCGGAGCCGCGGTGTCCAGCGGTTCCCCGTCCACCACGACCGGGCCGGCCAGCTGCACGGTGGCCGGCGCGGCCCCGGGCGGGGCTGCCAGCTTCAGCGTCCCGCCCGTGGTCCGGGCACCGGTCGGCGTGCCGTCCCGGTCGTAGCAGTAGATCCCGACGTCCAGCGGGGCGTTGAGCGAGGCCGAGGTCGAGTCCACCGAGTAGCAGGTGCCGGTGAGTCCCTCGGGCGGGCCGGCCGGGAAGACCGCGAGCGGCGAGCGGCGGTCGGTGAGCACGTCCAGCCAGTCGGTGAGCGGGTGCTGGACCCGAGGGTCCAGCCGGCGGGGGATGGCGTCGTCGCGCTCGCCGAGGCGTACGCACTGCGCCGACTCCGGGTGGCCGACCGACGGCAGGGCGCACTGGAACAGCCCGTCGGCGGTCGCGGCCAGTGAGACATCGGCGGTGCCGCCCAGCGCGCCACCGGGCACGTCGACCCGCCAACTGCCGTCGTTCGCACTGGTGAACACGATCGTGCGGTCCGGTTGGTCGGCCTGGCTGAAGGTGTACTGCGCCACCAGGTGGCGGTCCTGTGCCGCCGCAGCCAGCGCGGCCAACTCGTCGCGGGCGGCGTCCACCTCGATCGGCCCGGGGTCGCTCGGCGGTGGCGGGGCCGGGGGCTGCTCGTTGGTGCACGCGACCAGGAGCGCCGGCAGGGCGAACACGAGCGGCCCGAGCACGCGGCCGGCCGAGCGGATGAGGACGGGCACCGGCCCATTCTGGTGGGTACGAGTGGTCGGTGGGTGCCCGCCCGCGCCGGTCCGTCCGGCGTGTCGGGCGGGGACCGGGCCGGCGTACCGCCTGACCCGGCCGGGCGTGGTCCGGGGCCCGGGCGGGCCGGATGGTGGGATCACCCGACCCAGTGCCGCGAGCCGCCGGATACGCTTCTGGGGTCTGACACGCGCCGCCGGCCCCGGTTCCGGCGGCGTCGGCACGCTCAGGGTCGCTGGGAGGGAGTGCACCGTCGTGGCACTCGTGGTGCAGAAGTACGGCGGGTCCTCCGTCGCGAATGCCGAGCGGATCAAGCGGGTGGCGGAGCGAATCGTCGCCGCCCGCAAGGCCGGTGACGACGTGGTGGTGGTGGTCTCCGCGATGGGCGACACCACCGACGAGCTGCTCGACCTGGCCAACCAGGTCAGCCCGCTGCCGCCGGGCCGCGAGCTGGACATGCTGCTCACCGCCGGGGAGCGGATCTCCATGGCGCTGTTGGCCATGGCCATCCACAACCTGGGGTACGAGGCCCGCTCGTTCACCGGCTCGCAGGCCGGCGTGATCACCACCTCGGTGCACGGCCGCGCGCGGATCATCGACGTCACCCCCGGGCGGCTCAAGGGCGCGCTCGACGAGGGCTCGGTGGTCATCGTGGCCGGTTTCCAGGGCGTCTCGCAGGACACCAAGGACGTCACCACCCTGGGCCGGGGTGGTTCGGACACCACCGCCGTCGCGGTCGCCGCCGCGCTGCACGCCGATGTCTGTGAGATCTACACCGACGTCGACGGCATCTTCAGCGCCGACCCGCGGATCGTGCCCAACGCCCGGCACATCCGGCACATCACCTACGAGGAGATGCTGGAGCTGGCGGCGTGCGGCGCGAAGGTACTGCACCTGCGTAGCGTGGAATACGCCCGTCGGGCGGGGTTGCCGATCCACGTCCGTTCGTCATACTCGACCAACACCGGCACGATGGTCACCGGATCGATGGAGGACCTTCCCGTGGAGCAGGCACTGATCACCGGGGTCGCGCACGACCGCAGCGAGGCCAAGATCACGATCGTCGGGGTGCCCGACGAGCCGGGCGCCGCCGCGCGGATCTTCGACACCGTCGCCGGTGCCGAGATCAACATCGACATGATCGTGCAGAACGTCTCCACCGAGGGCACCGGTCGGACCGACATCTCGTTCACCCTGCCCAAGACCGACGGCCCGACCGCGATGGCCGCGCTCAGCAAGATCCAGGAGCCGGTCAAGTTCAAGGGCCTGCTGTACGACGACCACGTCGGCAAGGTCTCACTCATCGGCGCCGGCATGCGCTCGCACCCCGGCGTGGCCGCCGGCTTCTTCGCCGCGCTCGGCGCGGCCGGCGTGAACATCGAGATGATCTCCACCTCCGAGATCCGGGTCTCCGTGGTCTGCCGGGACACCGACCTGGACGCGGCGGTCCGCGCCATCCACGACGCCTTCGAGTTGGGCGGCGATACCGAAGCCGTGGTCTACGCGGGGACGGGTAGGTAGCGCCGGCATGACCGCGCTGCCCACCCTCGCCGTGGTCGGAGCGACCGGTGCCGTCGGCACCGTGATGTGCGAGCTGCTCACCGGGCGTCGCAACGTCTGGGGTGAGATCAGGATGCTCGCCTCCGAGCGTTCCGTGGGTCGGCAGGTGCGCTGCCGGGGCGAGGACCTCACCGTCCAGGCGCTGACCCCGGAGGCGTTCGACGGGGTCGACGTGGCGATGTTCGACGTGCCCGACGAGGTCTCCGCCGCGTGGGCCCCGATCGCCGTCACCCGCGGCGCGATCGTGGTGGACAACTCCGGAGCCTTCCGGATGGACCGCGACGTTCCGCTGGTGGTTCCGGAGATCAACGCCGATCAGGTCCGCAACCGCCCCCGCGGCATCATCGCCAACGCCAACTGCACCACCCTTGCGATGATCATCGCGGTCGCGCCGCTGCACCGCGAGTACGGCCTCCGGGAGCTGGTGCTCGCCTCCTACCAGGCGGTCTCCGGCTCCGGCCAGGCCGGCGTGGACATCCTGCACGACCAGCTCGCCAAGGTCGCCGGGGATCGGGCGCTCGGCTCGCGGACCGGCGACGTGCGGCAGGCGGTGGGCGACGACCTGGGGCCGTTCCCGGCACCGCTGGCGCTCAACGTGGTGCCGTGGGCCGGTTCGCCGGCCGACGGTGGCTGGTCGTCCGAGGAGATGAAGGTCCGCAACGAGTCGCGCAAGATCCTGGGTCTGCCCGACCTCAAGGTCTCCGCCACCTGCGTCCGGGTGCCGGTGGTGACCGGCCACTCGGTGGCCGTGCACGCCGTCTTCGCGACCGAGGTGGACGCCGAGGGCGCCCGCGAGGCGCTGCGCAACGCCCCCGGGGTGATCCTGGTCGACGATCCCGCCGCCGGGGAGTTCCCGATGCCGATCGACGCGGTCGGCACCGACCCGTCCTGGGTCGGCCGGATCCGCCGCGCCCTGGACGACCCCCGCGCCCTGGACCTCTTCATCACCGGCGACAACCTGCGCAAGGGTGCGGCCCTCAACACCGCCCAGATCGCCGAACTCCTGGCCAAGGACCTGACCTCGAAGGGTTAGGCGGCGGCCAGGTGGACGCCGTCCCGGCCGTGGCGTTTCACCGCGTAGAGGGCCTGGTCGGCACGGCGCAGGGTGCGGTCGGGGGTCTCGCCGGGACGGGGCAGCGCGACGCCCACGCTGATCGTGCGACCGGTCCGCCGGGCCGCCTCGGTCAGTCGCTCGGCGATCCGGACCGCCTCCTCGGGGCGACTCACCTCGATCACCGCGACGAACTCGTCGCCGCCGATCCGGTACAGCTCGTCGCCGTGCCGCAGCGCCCCTTCCAACGCCCGGGCCAGCCCGACCAGCACCCGGTCGCCGGCCTGGTGGCCGTACGTGTCGTTGACGGTCTTGAAGTCGTCCACGTCGATCGCCAGCAGGGCCGTACGCCCCGGCATGGCCGCCGCGATCCGCTGCCCGAAGGGGCCGGTGTGCCGCAGCCCGGTCAGCGGGTCGGAGCTGGCCTGCTCCCGGAGCCGTGCGAGCGTACGCAACCGGTCCAGGCTGGCCCAGGCCTGCCCGGCGAGCAGCTCCAGCAGACTCACCGTGGTCGGGTCCGGGCCCAGCAACCGCTCGTCGGCGACCAGCAGCACCCCGCCCGCGTCCGGCGGCCCGACCGGAACGGCGACCAACGTACGCACCCCGGCCCGGGTCAGCGGCCCGTAGTCCCCGGTCGGCTGGTGCCCAGCCTCGCCCAGCGTGTACCCGGCACCGTACCGGTGCGCCCGCCGGACCATCCGACCGAGCGCGGACGGACCCGCCTCCGTCAGCTCGGCACGGATGCGCGCCTCCAGCCCGTCCGGGGCGGGCGCCGACGGCCCGAGTCGCGCACCATCCGGCTCGGCGATCAGCAGCACCGCGGTGGAGAGCGTGGAGACCTCGCGGGCTGCCCAGCCCGCCGCAGCCAGTAGGTCCGGTTCGGTGGCCGCCAAGGAGAGCGCGGCGGCGTGCCGAAGCAGCATCTCGCTGCGGCTCTCGGCCGGCGGACCACCGAGCGCGACGATCCGCGCCCCCAGACAGACGCCCAGTTGCTGTGCCGCCTCGCGCCAGGGTTCCAGATCGACCGGCTCGGTCCACTGCAGGTCGAGTACGCCGATCGGCTGGCCCGCCGGGTCCAGCACCGGCACGCACAGTTCCGCGGTCACGTCCGGGCGTACCGGTAGATAGTCGGGATCGGCGGTGACATCCGGGACGGCCGCCGCGGTGCCGGTCGTGAACACCCGCCCGACGATCCCGGCGCTCGGGGGCACGGTGGCGTAGACCTGCCAGGCACCGGTCGCCGCGACACAGCGCAGTCGATCGTGCACGTGCAGCAGCACGGAGATGGTCGCCGGGGTGTGGCGGGACAGCGCGGCGACCGTCCACCGGCAGGCCTCCGGCGCGTTCGACGCCATCGGCAGGCGGACGGTGACGTCACGGATGACTCGCTGATGATCCACTCGCACGTCGTTCCAGGTAGGGGAGGGGGCTGCCGGCCGGCGCCGGGCTGCGCGATCAAGCGTACCCACGTTGGAGCGGGTCGCCCCGGGGCTTCGTACACATGTGCTATCCACAGGCTGTGGACGCAGCCTGTGGGCAGAGTCCCCGGCCGGCGATAGCGTGGGCCCGTGCTCAGTGACCCGCACCTGACCACCGGCGTGGTCGGTGCCGAGGAGCGGCTGGTCTGGTACGTCGCGTACGGCTCGAACCTGCACGCGGCACGGCTGGCGTGGTACATCGGGGGTGGCTGCCCGCCCGGCGGCCGACGGACGTACCCGGGCTGCCGGGACACCCGTCCACCGAGCCGCTCGGTACCGGTGTCGCTGCCCGGTGGGATCTACTTCGCGGGCGAGTCCGGTGCCTGGACCGGCGGGATGGCGTTCTACGACCCGCGCCTGCCCGGCGTCGCCGCGGCCCGGGCCTACCTGGTCACCGTCGAGCAGTTCGCCGACATCGCGGCCCAGGAGATGTACCGGCCGCCGGGCGACACCGCCGACCTGATCCCGGCGACCGGCGCGGCGATCGACGCGGCAGTCGCCGAAGGCCGGGCCACGCTCGGCCCGGGGCGCTACGAGACGCTGGTCTGCCCCGGCCACCTCGCGGGTATCCCGCTGCTCACCTTCACCGCCGGGGAGTCGGCGTCGACCCAGCGGTGCCGGCCGCCGGCGCCGATCTACCTCGGCATGATCGCCCGAGGGCTGCACGAGTCGCACGGCTGGCCCGCCGAGCGCATCGCGACCTACCTGGCCGACCGCCCGGGAGTCGCGGACGGCTGGCCGCCGGAGGCCGTCGCGGCCCTGGTCACCGAGGCACTCGCGGCCGGCTGACCGGTCCGGCGCCCGCCCCATCGCTCGAAGCACCCGCCTCCGGGCTCGGGCTGCCGCCTCCGGGCGCGGAGCCTGCACCCGCGACGTCCGGGGCGGCGGGCGCGTGCGGGCCTGCGGCGGCCGCGTGGGCGGGCCCGGGCGCGCGGCCGCCGCGTGGGTGGGTCAGGCGTGGGCTGGAGCTTGCTCGGCGGGGGTCGGGTCGGTCGTCGTGCGGCCGTCCTGTGTGGGGTTGAGGAGGCGGCGGAGGGAGAGCGCGACGACCGAGGCGACCAGACAGCCGCCGACCACCACCGCCACCCAGACCATCCCGTCGGCGGCGCCGATGAGCGGGCCGGCGGTCACCGGACCGATCACGCCGCTGATGCCGAAGATCATCGAACTCATGGCGTTGTACCGGCCGCGAAGCTGGTCGGTGGCCAGCGCGTTGGTCAGCGCCGGCATCACCGGCGACAGCACCGTCTCGCCGAAGCCGAAGATCGCCGAGCAGGTCACCACGCACAGTGCGGCCAGCAGGGCATTGCCGGTGCTGACCAGGCCGGCGGCACCGAGGACCAGCCAGGCGGTGGCGAACACCGCCCCGACCACGGCGAGCGCTCCGGTGCGGCTGCGCCCCTCGATCCGGCGGATGACCAGGAGCTGGGCGACCACGATCGTCACGGTGTTGGCGGCGAGCGCCCACGCCACCACCCGTGGTCCGACCTCGGCGACGCGCACGGCGTACGCGGCGAAGCCCACCTCGATCTGGGCGTACCCGCAGGTGGTGAGGATCAGGCCGAAGATCACCAGCCGGCGGAACGGGCGGTCGCGGAGCACCGTCAGGTAACCACCGGACGATGGCTCGTCGCCGGTCGTACGGTGGCCGAGTCGATGGCCGACGCCCGGCAGGGTGAGCAGGATCAATGCCGGCAGCAGGTAGCTCACCGCGTCCAGCAGGTAGATCGTCTGGAAGGTGCCGGGCCGGGCCGTGTCGACGATCGCGCCGGAGGTCATGCCGCCGATACCGATGCCGAGGTTGAGCAGGGCGAAGTTGAGCCCGAAGACGCGCTGCCGCTCACCGTCGTCGGTCAGCGAGGCGAGGATGGTGTTCTGCCCGGACCAGATGGCCGAGCTGCCGATGGCGATCACCGTCATCACCAGCAGGGCCGAGCCGGTCGAGTGAACCAGTGACAGCGAACCGGTGCCCACCGCCTCGATCACCAGACAGGGCAGCACCACCCGGCGGGCGCCGAACCGGTCGATCAGCGTCCCGCCCAGCGGAGACAGGACCAGGGTGACCGCGCCGTACCAGCCGATCACCAGCCCGGCGCGGGCGTCGGTGAGCCCGCGTACGTCGGTCAGGTAGATGAACAGGAACGGCAGGGTCAACCCGCGCCCGATCGCCGACAACAGAGTGCCGACGAGGAGCCGGCGAGCTTCCGGGCGGCTAGGAAGGGCGCGGCGCAGCATCCGGTGATTCTGGTTGCCGGGTACGACATGTCGCGAATTGTTTTGTGCGTCGTCTGCTCTTTGCGCGGTGGCCGTGTGACCACGAACACGGTGATCCACCCGGCTCCGGGGCGGCCCGTCGGTGTCGGCCGGGTCTGCGATGCTGGCCGGATGACCGGCACCTGGCGACACCTGCCCGCTACCGCCCGCACCATCGCGGTGACCGCCACCGCGGCCGTCGCCGCCGCTCGGGCCCGCGACGGTCAGGCGTACGACGAGGCGGTCGCGGGCCTCGCCGTGGACGAGCGGTCCGGCCTGGTGCTCGGGGCGGTGGTACGGCTGCTGCTGGAGCAGGGCCACCCGGACGGGCTGGACGGGGACGACGTCCGCCAGGTGTTGGCGCACTGCGTGCAGGACGCGGCGCGTTGGCGGTCCGATGTGGATCCGCACGTGGTGCTGGTCCTACTGGCCAGCGCCCTCGGGGTGTACGACCCCGAGGGGGACGAGACGCCGCCGGACGCGTCGGCTCTGGCCCGGCACGCCCCGCTGCTCGTGGCCGATCTGTTGAACGCCACCGGCGCATCGTTGGACGACTACCTGACCGCGGCGTTCGCCGAGATCGAGCGCACCGAACGGCAGGACTGAGTGAGTCGGTGTCAGGCCGGCCCGGGTGATAGGTGCGCCACCACCTCCAGGTACTCCGCCGAAATCCGTACCGTCGCGTCGGTGGACCGGTTGTGTGTCCGTGCCAGCTCGACCAGGTCGGCGTGCAGTTCCGGGTGCCGCTCCTCGGGCAGTGCCTCGAACGCCTTGAGCGTCGGCCCGTAGTTGGCCCGGAAGAAGCCGGCGAACTCCTCCGGCGTCTCGAAGCGGAAGACGAACTCACGCCGTACCGCCCGAAGTTCGCCCACGGCCCCGCCGAGCAGCTCGCGGACCCGGTCCTCGTCGCCCCACTGCACCGGCGGACGCAGCCCCGGTGGCGGCGGCACGTGCCGCCCCACCGTGCGGAACAGCTCGCCGATGAACCCCTGCGGCGTCCACGACGCCAGTGCGATCGTCCCGCCGGGCCGGCAGACCCGCACCAGTTCGGAGGCCGCCCGCTCCTGATTTGGTGCGAACATCACGCCGACGACGGAGAGCACCGCGTCGAAGGAGTCGTCGGGGTACGCCAGCTGCTCTGCGTCGCCAGTCACGAAGGTGACCGGCAGCCGCTCGGCCTCCGCCCGCGCGTGGCCTCGTTCCAACAGCTCCGGTACGTAGTCGACGCCGATCACCGCGCAGCCGCAGCGGGCGGCGGCGATGGCCGCGTTGCCGGTGCCGGTTGCCACGTCCAGCACCCGGGCCCCGGCCGACAGGTCAGCCTCCGCTACCAGCCATTCGGAGATCGGGTGTATCAGCGCGGCGACCGCGCCGTAGTCACCGCTGGCCCAGGTCACCTGCTGACGGGCCTTCACGGCGTTGAGATCGAGTGCTGTGGTCATGTGCGTTCCCTCTCGAACGGTGGCTGTTCCGTCGACGCTAAGTGACGCAGCGTGGTGAGGGATCGGCAGAAATACGTATATCGGCAGCATCGGACTCCGCTGGCTCCCCTCCCCAAGGGCCTTGCCGCAGCCGCTGTCGCCGCCTGGGAGCGCGACGAGGAGGGACCGATAGCCGAGGAGACCTGCGGGCAGGCCCGCTCCCGGTTGCGTGCCGGTGAGTTCGCTCTGCTCGGGCTCGCGATCTCCCAGAGCGGACGTTCGTCGGGCGACGCCGTGATCGTGCGGCTCCCGGCCGCGCAGTTCGCCGCAGCCGTCGACACGTGGGCTGAGTCTCAGTAGGCGGGCCTCGCCATCGGCGTGACGGGCTGGTGCGGCCCAGTCACCCAGGAAGCACTAGAGGGCACATCCATCGATCGGATGTGCCCTCTTACCTCTGGTCGGGGTGGCCGGATTCGAACCGACGACCTCTTCGTCCCGAACGAAGCGCGCTACCAAGCTGCGCCACACCCCGAGGCGTGCCGACAAATAGTAGCCCACCCGTCCCGATGGTCAAACTCAGTACCCCCGCCCGCCGCAACCCCGCCCGGAGCAGCCAAGATCCGCGCAACATCCGGGATGTAGTGGCCTCGTAACGCTGCGAGGCCACTAAATCCCGGATGTAGTGCGGATCTTGCGGCCGCAGCGCCGCGGGCCGCGCGGCGCCGCAGGCCGCGCCCCGCGCCGGGGGACGCTGTCAGCGGGGGATAAGGGTGAGGATGGTGGCTTCCGGGGGGCAGGCGAAGCGGACCGGTGCGGTCGGGTGGGTGCCCAGGCCGGCGGAGACGTGCAGCCAGGAGTCCGAGCCCGGCCAACGGTGCAGTCCGCGCGCCATCGAGCGGGGCAGCCCGCAGTTGGTCACCAGCGCCCCGACACCCGGTACGCAGACCTGCCCGCCGTGGGTGTGCCCGGCCAGCAGCAGCCCGAAGCCGTCCGCGGCCATCTGGTCGAGCAGCCGCGGCTCGGGGGAGTGCGTCAGCGCGATGGACAGGTCGGCCGAGGACGACACGGCACCGGACACCGCGGCGTAGTCGTCCCTCTCGATGTGTGGGTCGTCGACGCCGACCAGGTCGAGCTGCCGGCCACCGGCCTTCAGCGTGGTCCGGGCGTTGTTGAGGTCCACCCAGCCCGCGCCGGTGAACACCTGGCGCAGCTCCTCGTAGGGCAGTTCGGTGCCCTCGGTGTACTCCCGGTCGGGCAGGAAGTAGGTGAACGGGTTCTTCCACACCGGCCCGGTGTAGTCGTTGGACCCGAACACGAACGCGCCCGGGTAGTCCAGCAACGGTTGCAGCGCTCGTAGCACGCCCGGCACCGCGCCGGGGTGGGCCATGTTGTCGCCGGTGACCACGACCAGGTCCGGGTCGAGGGCCGCCAGCGACGCCACCCAGCGCTGCTTGCGCGCCTGGTCGGGCATCATGTGCAGGTCCGACAGGTGCAGCACGCGCAGCGGCTCCGCGTCGGCCGGCAGCATCGGCACGTCGTACCGCCGCAGGGTGAACATGTTGCGCTCGACGAGTGACGCGTACGCCAGGGTGGCCGCGCCGACTGCGGCGGTTCCGGCGGCGAGTCGGAATACTGTGCGCTTTCGCATGGCGTTCAGGGTAGTTTGACCGTCCATGAGCACGCTGAAGGACCGCCTCACTGCCGACATGCGTACCGCGCTCAAGGCGCGGGACGAGCTGACCACCTCCACGCTGCGGATGGCCCTGGCCGCCGTCGGCACCGCCGAGGTCGCCGGCAAGGCCAAGCGCGAGCTCACCGACGACGAGGTGCTCGCGGTGCTGACCAAGCAGGCCAAGAAGCGCCGGGAGGCGGCCACCGCGTTCGCCGACGCCGGCCGGACCGAGCAGGCCGCGAAGGAGACCGCCGAGGGTGAGGTCCTGGACCGTTACCTGCCCAAGCAGCTCTCCGATGCCGAGGTGACCGAGCTGGTCGCGGGGGCGCTCGCCGCGGGCGGCTTCACCGGCAAGGCCCAGATGGGCCCGGCGATGAAGGCGGCCCAGGCCGCGGTGGCCGGCCAGGCCGAGGGTGGTCGGGTGGCCGCCGAGGTACGCCGCCAGCTCGGCCTCTGACCCGTCGGCAATACGGGCCGACACAGCCGACGGCCGGCTCGCCGGGTTCAGCAGCGCTGGCTGCGACGGCCCGGGCGGCCGCGGATCCGACTGCCCGCAGCGGCAGTCCTGACATGACGAACGGGCGGGCACCCACAGTGGGTGCCCGCCCGTTCGGGCGTCCTGGTGCTTGTCGGCTCAGCCGCCCGGTCGACCGGTGCCGGGGCGACCGGGGTTGTTGCCGGGCGGGGTGGTGCCGCCGCTCGGCGGGGTGGCCCCGCCGCCGCTGCTGACCTCGATGGTGACCACACCGCCCTTGATCGTGCGATTGCCCGGGCTGGTGCCGGCCGCGGTGCCGGCCGGGCAGGACGAGGCCACCTTGGTGTCGGAGACGACCACCTCGAAGCCGGCACCCTTGACCCGGGACCTGGCAGTATCCACCGGCTGGCACTTCACGTCGGGAATGCTGCGCTGGTCGCCCTCGGAGATCTTCTGGCCCGGCGACTCGAACGGGATCGGGGGCTTGCCCACCATGGCGTCCCGCAGCGTCTCCCACACCGGCGGGTTGATGCCGTCCTTCTCCTTGTGCTTCATCTTGACGTTGGTCTGCGGCCAGTCCGGGTCGGCCATGATGCCGGCCACCGCGTACTGCTTGGTCATCGCGACCAGAGCGGCGGTCTTCTCCGAGTCGGTGGTGCCGGACTTGCCGGCCACCGGCTTGCCGACGTCGCTCCGCACGTTGCCGGCCGTACGGCTGCTGCCGCACTTGCTGGTCTTGGAGTTGTCGCCGACCGGGCAGCGGGCGGCGTCCACGGCGGCCCGGGCCACCTCGGTGCTGAACCGCTTCTCACAGCGCGGGTTGGCAAGGTCCAGCTTCTTGCCCTCCGGGTCCCGGATCTCCTGCACCGGGATGGGCTCGCAGTACTTGCCGTCCGCGGCGAGGGTGGCGTACGCGTTGGCCAGGTCCAGCGGCGTGGTCGCCGAGACGCCCAGGGTGAACGCGCCCCACTGGTGCGCCGACTCCTTGGTGGCCGCGAACTTGGCGTCGTTGCTGGAGCGGAACTGGATGCCGAGCCGCCTGGCGGCGTCGACCACGTTCTCCGCGCCGACCTGCTGCTCCAGTGGCACGAAGTAGGTGTTGACCGACTGGGAGAAGGCGGTCCACATGTTCTGCACGCCGCCGGCCTTCTTGCCGGAGTTGGTCGGGCAGTAGAAGTGCGTGCCGGGGCAGGCCGCGTCGCTGTTGCTGTCGATGATGTATTCCGACTTGAACGTCTGCGGCGCGTTGATCGAGTAGCTGAGCGGGATGCCCTTCTCCAGGGCCGCCACGATGGTGAAGATCTTGAAGGTCGAACCGGCCTGGTAGCCGGCGATGCCGTCGCCGCCGGTGAGCAGCGGGTTGACCGTCGCCGGGTAGTTGCCCCGGATGCCCTTCCTGCTCTTCGCCGGATCGCTGGAGATCTTGTTCGTCGGATTCTTGGGGTCGTCGAGCTTGAACTGCCGGTTGACCGCGAGCGCCCGGACCCGGCCGGTGCCGGGTTCGACCACCGCGACCATGGCGGCTTCCTTGCTGTTCACGCTCTTGGCCTTACGGACGGCCTTGTCCGCGGCCCTCTGTGCCTGAACGTCGATCGAGGTCACGACGGTGAAGCCGCCGCTCTTGAGCTGCCGCTCCCGGTCGTACGTCGTCGAGCCGAACGTCTCCTGCTGCATCCACCAGCGGTAGAAGTAGTCGCAGAAGAAGCCCCAGCTGTTGACGTTGGCGGCGATGCAGCCGTTGGGGGTGCGCTTGTCCTTCGGAACCAGCTTGGCCGCCTTGGCGGCCTCGGCCTCCTGCGGGGTGATGGCCTTGATGTCGAGCATGTTCTGGATGACGTAGTTGCGCCGCTCCAACGCGAGCGGGAAGCCGCTCTCGGTGGTCGGGTCGTAGTCGGTGGGCGCCTTCACCAGGCCGGCCAGCAGCGCCGCTTCCTCGATCTTGAGCTTGCTCGGCGGCTTGCCGAAGTAGACCTGGCTGGCGGCGTAGATGCCGTAGGCGCCGTTGCCGAACGCGGCGAGGTTGAGGTAGCGGGTCAGGATCTCGTCCTTGGAGAATTCCTTGTCGACCTGGAGGGCCAGCCGCATCTCACGGAGCTTGCGGGCGCTGGTGTCCTCGGTCGCCGCGACCACGTCGGCCGGGTGACTGGCCGAGTACGCGATGGCCAGCCGGACGTACTGCATCGTCAACGTCGAGGCGCCCTGCCGGCCGGCACCTTCGTTCTGGTTGTTGACGAACGCGCGCGCGACACCGTTGATGTCGACGCCGTTGTGCTTGTAGAAGTCATGGTCCTCGGCCGCGATGATGGCCTTCTGCATGTACGGAGAGATGTCGGCGAGCTTCACGTCGCGACGGTTCTCGTCGTACATGGTCGCGAGCGGTGTCTTGCCGTCCGAGGCCAGCAGGTAACTGATCTGTGGCGCTCTGGCCACGGTCAGTTCGGTGGGCAGTGAGCCGAAGGTCTCGGCGCCGGCTTTCGCAGCCAGGCCGGACATCGCCACCGCGGGGAAGGCCGCCGCAGCGACCACCACGCCAGCCAACAGGCCACATACGAGCAGCGATGCGGCGTTGGTCAGCACATTGTGGTCACGTTTCCGCATCCAGGTCACCTCGACAGGGTACGCGAGTAGGGAACGAGGGGCGCTGGGGCGTTCTTTCCCCATTTCCTGCGCGCGCTGCCCTCGTTGTGCTAAACGCACGACCCCCGGTGCGTGGTTGCGTGTGACCTGTCGCGAGTCTCCTCCGATCGAAGGAGGGGGCGCAGCGTTTTCACGGACCTCGGCGGGGTAACCGGCGGTCGAGCGCCCGGGAAGCCGGGAGTGTCCGGAATGATGGATTTAGCCGACAACGTTGCGTAATCAGTCGACTACAGAGCATGATGGGGGCGGCGAAGTGCCACATGTCGTCTGTGCCGCCTTGGGGAAGGCGAGCTGGGCGATCGGGGGGAAATTGCCGGCTGACGTGCAACGAGCGAGGTCGGTAGGTACTGCAAGGGGGGACGTGTACACATGGGCATGATCACTGACTGGCCGTCGCTGGCGGCGTGTCAGAACGGGGACCCGGACGCGTTGTTCGTACAGGGCGCCGAACAGAACGTGGCGAAGCGGATCTGCCGGAGCTGCCCAGTTCGGTACGAGTGCCTGGCCGACGCGCTGGACAACCGGATCGAGTTCGGTGTGTGGGGTGGCATGACCGAACGCGAACGGCGGGCCCTGTTGCGTCGTCACCCCCAGGTGACGAGCTGGCGCAAGATGTTCGAGGCCGCGATGAAGAAGAACAGCAAGGACAAGGCCGGCAAGGACAAGATCCTGGTCACCGCGGCCAATTGACGCTGGTCACGGTTGGCTGATCGCCAAGCCGATCGTCCGCAGCCCGTCGACGTCGTGTACGTCGGCGGGCTGCGCCGTCACCGAGACGGCGGGCACCGCCGGGAACGCCTCGGTGAACCGCGCGGCGACCTGCTGCTCGCGTACCGCCTGGCGGGCCAGCGCGGCGTGCGCCCGCAGCACGTCGGCGGTGGCCTCGTGCCCACCCAGCTCGGCCAGCCGCTCCGCGGCGACCCGGCTCTGCTCGGCGTCCAGCTCCGGCACCGCCGGCCGATGCACCCGGTTGAGCACCAGGCCGGCCAGCGGCATCTTCTCGTCGCGCAGCCGGCCCGCGAAGTAGGCGGCCTCCCGGACCGCGTCCGGCTCCGGCGCCGCGACCAGCAGGAAGGCCGTCTCCCCTGCCTGCAGGATGCGGTACGTCTGCTCGGCCCGCTGCCGAAAGCCACCGAACATCGAATCCAGCGCGGCCACGAAGCCGGACAGGTCGGTGAGCAGCTGCGCGCCGAGCACCTTCTGCACCACCTTCGAGAACATCCCGAACGACGCCGTGACCAGGCTGAACATGCTCCGTCCGCCACTGCGGGCCGGTGCCAGCAGCAGGCGCAGCATCCGGCCGTCGAGGAAACGGGAGAGCCGGGCCGGTGCGTCCAGGAAGTCCAGCGCCGAGCGGGACGGCGGGGTGTCCACCACGATCAGGTCCCACTCGCCCCGGGCGTGCAACTGGCCCAGCTTCTCCATCGCCATGTATTCCTGCGTGCCGGCGAAGGTTGAACTCATTGCCTGGTAGAAGGGGTTGGCGAAGATTTCCGCCGCCTTCGCCGGGTCGGTGTGCGCAAGCACCACGTCGTCGAAGGTGCGCTTCATGTCCAGCATCATGGCGTGCAGCTCGCCGCCGCTGGCCTCGACGTCGATCCCCTTGACCTGGCGGGGGGTGTTGTCCAGCTCGGTCAGGCCCAGCGACTGGGCCAGCCGGCGGGCCGGGTCGATGGTGAGCACCACCGTGCGCCGGCCGTGCTGCTCGGCGGCCCGCAGCGCCAGCGCCGCAGCCGTGGTCGTCTTGCCCACTCCACCGGCACCGCAGCACACGACGATCCGTACGCCCGGATCGGCGAGGATCTGGTCGACGTCCAGCTGCGGCGCGTCTTGGGAAGGCACCAATCGAGCGTATCGGGCCGGGTGGGTCCGCGCGCCCGTGCCGAGGTCAGGTGTGAGTCAATCCGCCCGGACGAGGGCCTGGGCCAGCGTCGCGAGCCCCGCCCGGTCCACCCCGTCGGGCAGTAACGGGAGCTCGACCATCGGCCGGTCCAGCTCCACCAGGTCGGCCCGGAGCGAATCCTCCAGCTCGCGCCGGATGAACTGGTCCCGTGCCTCGTCGTGCAGGCCGGCGATGATCTCCCGGTCGGCCGGCAGCCCGGCGGCCACCAGGCCACGCTTCAGCTCGGCGGCGGTGACCGCCCGGCCGGCGGGCAGCGGTGGCCGGGTGCCGTTGACGATCACCCGCCCGACTCCGAAGCCGAGCGCGGTCAGGTCGGCGATCGCGTCCACCGTCTCCTGCACCGGCATCTCCTCCAGGAGCGTGACCACGTGCACCGCTGTCATCGGGGAGCGCAACAGCGCCGAGACCCCCTCGCTCTGGGTCTTGATCGGGCCGACCTTGGCCAGCCGGGCGGTCTCGGCCGTGACGTTGAGGAACCGACCGATCCGTCCGGTCGGCGGGGCGTCCAGCACCACGGCGTCGTACACCCGACGCTGCCCCGACGTGCGGGTGGTGGCCTCCTTCACCTTTCCGGTGAGCAGCACGTCGCGCAGGCCGGGGGCGATGGTGGTGGCGAAGTCGATGGCGCCGAGCTTGCGCAGCGCCCGGCCCGCCGCACCCAGCTTGTAGAACATGTCGAGGTATTCGAGCAACGCCTCCTCGGCGTCCACCGCGAGCGCGCGCACCTCACCGCCGCCTGGCGCGTCGGCGAGGTGTCGCTCCTCGTACGGCAGGGGGTCGAGCCCGAAGAGTTGGGCGATGCCCTGCCGACCCTCGACCTCGACCAGCAGGGTGCGCCGACCGCCGGCGGCCAGCGCCAGGGCCAGCGCCGCCGCCACGCTGGTCTTGCCGGTGCCGCCCTTGCCGGTCACCACGTGGAGGCGGGCCGACCATCCGGTACCGGCCGGGTCGGTCGGCCGCTCAGCTGCACGCACCCGTCGAGCCTATCCAGGGTTGCCGGTCATGCGACCTCGCAGACCCACCAACCCGTCTTCTGCACCACAGTGAAGCGCAGGTCCTGGTCGGCGACCTTCTCGTCGGCGGTGGTCATGGTGATCCGGGTGGAGACGGTGGCGCGGTCCCCGGTCTGGTTGTCCACCTTCGGGCTGGTCCACTTGAAGCGCGGGTTCTGGTAGGCGCCGGCGTACTTGACCACCTCGGCGACCTTCGCGGCGATCTTCTTGTCGTCGCGGGAGGCGGCGCACACGTGGCTGGCGGCCTTGTCCGCGTCGCGGTCCTTGTAGACCGCGGTGAGGAACTCGTCGACGGCGACCTCCGGCTCCTTGGCGCCCTGGCCGCTCTCGGCGTCGCGCAGGGTCAGGAACGCCACCACGCCGCCGCCCACGCAGAGCACCATGATCACGATCAGCGCGATCGCCGCGATGAGCAGGCCACGCTTCTTCTTCGGCTCGGGGGCGCCCCCCTGGTACGGCGGGTAGCCGGGCGGAGGCGGCGGGATCGCCGAGGGGTCCTGGACGCCCGGCTCCGCCGAGGCCGTCGCCGGCGATCCGGCGGGAACTCCGGGTTGGCCGGGAAGGGCCGTTCCTTCGGGGAGCGTCGCACCGCCGGGGAGGGTCGTTCCGCCGGGCTGGGGCGTTCCGTCGGGCTGGGCGGAGAGGGCCGGTCGTGCGGGGGGCGCCGGCTGCGCGGGGAGGGCGAGCGGGCCGGGCGGCGCGGTGGGAGCCGGCTGGCCGGGGACGGTCGGAGCGCCGGGCGGGCCGACGGGATTCGGGTCGGCGGACGGGAGCGCGGCCGGGCCGGCCTGGTCGCCGCTGGGCGGTTGGGTCATCTCGTTCCCCCGGGGGTGCGGCGCCCGCCGCCACCCCTGGCAACGAGCGTGATCGAGCGGGTGGCCGGCACTGCGTGACCGTCCGACCGGAAGGGTAGCGGTCGATCACCGGATCGGTATTGCCCGTAGGGTCCCGCGCCGGATCCGAGTCCCGTCGACGGGACTCTCGCGTGAAGCGCCGTCAGGTTTCCTACGTACGATGTGTCGCATATGTGACTGTCGGTGACCAGACGTGCGCGTCCTGCTGGCGGGACCGTGACCATCGACCTACCTTCGTCCCGGTGCGGGGGCCGGAACGGACGAATGGCCCGGACCGGAAGCATGATCCGAGAGGTACGACCGGAGGCAGTGCATGCGCGACGCGGACAACATCCCTCGCACCCAGTTCCCGACCAGCGACCGGCCGGGCCGGGCCGGATCCGTCAGTGAGGCCGACGGGCCGATCGGCCGACTGCCGATCAACGAGCGGTCGTACCGCCGCGTACCGGAGCCGACCGAGGTCATCCGGGTGCCGAGCCGCCCCGCCGAGCGGGTCCGGGAGGATGACGAGCCCGGCTTCGTCGTCCACCTCCCGATCCGGGTCTCCGACCTGGCGGCGGCGACCGCGCTGGCCGGCCGGGTCGCGGTCTCCCTGGGCTTTCTGCCGGAACTGGACGCCGGCGAGACCACGGTGTCCAACGCGGACGACCAGAACAACCGGCACCGGGTCTTCTGCGACCTGCTGCTGCCGGACAAGTCCCGTTGCCCCCAGCAGTACGAGCACGAGGGGCCCTGCGGGGAGCTGCCGGCCACGCCGGAGCAGCGTCCCGCGCCTCGCCCGGCCAGCGGACCGTAGGCTGTGCCTCGAAGAAGTCCGTACCGAGAGGGAGCCCTCCAGCGATGCAGAAGTGGGAATACTCCACGGTCCCGCTGCTGGTCCACGCGACCAAGCAGATCCTCGACAACTGGGGCGAGGACGGGTGGGAACTCGTCGCCGTGGTCCCCGGGCCGAACCCGGACCAGCTGGTCGCCTACCTGAAGCGGCCCAAGGCATGAGCAACGGCCCACACGCGAAGCTCGCCGAGCTGGGCCTCGAGCTGCCCGAGGTGGTGCCGCCGGTGGCCAGCTACGTGCCGGCCGTGCAGTCCGGGCAACACGTGTACGTCTCCGGCCAACTGCCGATCGCCGAGGGCAAGCTGCTGGCCACCGGCAAGGTCGGTGCCGGGATCTCCGCCGAGCAGGCGAAGGACCTGGCCCAGCGGTGCGGCCTCAACGCGCTGGCCGCGGTCGACTCGTTGGTCGGCCTGGAGAACGTCGTCAAGGTGGTCAAGCTGACCGGTTTCGTGGCGTCCGCGCCCGGCTTCACCGGCCAGCCCGCCGTGATCAACGGCGCCTCCGACCTCTTCGGCACCGTCTTCGGTGAGGCCGGCCGTCACGCCCGCAGCGCCGTAGGCGTGGCCGAACTCCCCCTGGACGCCCCGGTAGAGATCGAACTAATCGTCGAGGTGGCCTGACCGTCCCGCCCACCCCCGCGATCATGCACTTTCCGCCCGGACGAAAGCCCTGGACAGGGACGAATCAGCGGCAGTAAGAGCAAGATCGCGGGGTGCGGCGGCGGGGGTCGTACGATCGCAGCCATGAGCGGGCACGTGACGGGGGCGGTGGCGGCGCTCGCCGAGGAGCTGCCTGACTGGGTTTCGCTGCTGCGCGCGCCGAACCCGGGCCCGATGACACTCGACGGCACCAACACCTGGTTACTGCGCGCCCCGGCGGCGGAGTACGGCATCGTGGTCGACCCGGGGCCGGCGGACGAGGGGCACCTCGCCCGGATCGCCGCCCACGGCCCGGTCGGGCTGATTTTGATCACTCACGGCCACCACGACCACACCGAGGGCTCGGCCCGGCTCAGCGAACTGCTCGGCGGGGTGCCGGTACGCGCCGTCGACCCGGCGCACAGCATCGGCGCCGAACCACTCACCGCCGGCTCGGAGCCACTGGACCTGCCCGGCCTGGCGGTACGGCCGGTGCCCACCCCCGGGCACACCGCCGACTCGGTCTGCCTGCACGTCAGCTACGGCGACGAGCAGGTGGTGCTCACCGGTGACACCATCCTCGGCCGGGGCACCACCGTCGTGGCCCACCCGGACGGGCACCTCGGCGACTACCTGACCAGCCTGGAGGTGCTCTCCGCGTACCGGGGGATCGCGGCGCTGCCCGGGCACGGCCCGGCGCTGGCCGACTGCGCCGCCGCCGCCGAGTTCTACCTGGCCCACCGACGGGCCCGGCTCGACCAGGTCCGGGCGGCGGTCAGCGCCGGTGCGCGCACCCCGGCGGAGGTGGTCGCGGTGGTCTACGCCGACGTCGACCGATCGCTCTGGTGGGCCGCCGAATGGTCGGTCCGTGCCCAATTGGAATACCTGGGGGTCGGCGCCGGGGAATCTGAGCCCGGGGTCAGCGGGTTGGAGCAGACGTGACCTGCCCGGTGTGCGGAACCGTCGCCGTTCCCGGTGCCCGGTTCTGCCACAACTGTGGTGCCGCGCTGCCGGCCGCCGCTTCGCTGCCGGCAGCCGAGCGCCGGGTCGTCACCGTGCTCTTCGGGGACCTCTCCGACTTCACGTCGTGGTCCGAGGACCTGGACCCGGAACGGGTCGGCGCGGTCACCGACCGGGTGCTCGCCGCCCTCGCCGGCGCGGTGAAGACCTTCGGCGGGCACGTCGACAAGCTGACCGGCGACGGGATCATGGCCGTCTTCGGCGCACCGGTGGCGCACGAGGACGACGCCGAGCGGGCGGTCCGCGCCGCCCTGTCCATGCAGCGGGCGGTCCGGCGGGTGCTCGACGACGAGCGGGGCGGTGGCGCGCCGCTCGGGCTGCGCGTCGGCCTGAACACCGGTGACGTCATCGCGGGCATCCAGGCAGCCATCGAATACACGGTCATCGGGGACACGGTGAACACCGCCGCCCGGCTCGCCGACGCCGCCGCGGTCGGCGCGGTGTACGCCGGAGCGCGGACCTCGGCCGCCACCCGGCACGTGGCCTCCTGGCGGACACTGCGCCCGCTGCGGCTCAAGGGCAAGCGCGAACCGGTCGAGGCGTACGAGCTGCTGGGTCTGCTGGACGCGCCGGGCACCCGCTCGGGGCTCGGCGACGAGGCGCCGTACGTGGGCCGGGAGACCGAGATCGGGCGGGTCGCCGGTCGGCTCGCCGAGGTGATCGACCAGGGTGACCCGCGGGTGCTGCTGATGACCGCCGAGGCGGGCATCGGCAAGTCCCGGTTCGCCGCCGAAGTGGAACGTCTCGCCGCCGGGTACGACGTGGGCGCCGGCCGGTACGCCGCGCACACCGGCGCCCGGGTGCTGTCCGTGCGCTGCGCCGCCTTCGGTGAACGGCGTCGGCTCGCGCCGCTGGCCGACCTGGTCCGCGCCGCGGTCGGTCTGCCCAATGACGCGTCCACCGCACTGACCCGGCCGGCGGTGGAGGAGCGGTTCCGCCGGCTCGGCCAGCGGCTCGCCCGCGCCGGCGGTGCGGCGGCACCGATCGCCATCGAGCAGCTGCTCGCCCTGCTCGGCTACGCCGAGTTGCCCGCGCACGGGGTCACCGACACCGGCGAATGGGGCAGCGCGGGCGTGCCGGCCGACGCCGAGGCGGTGCCGAACGCGGTCGCCGACCTGCTCAGCGGGCTCGCCGTCGAGGCGCCGCTGGTGATCGTGGTGGACGACCTGCACGACGCCACGGCCGAGACGATCCGCGCCCTCGGCCTGACGCTGTCCCGGCTCACCGGCCCGGTGCTGGTGCTGCTGCTCGGGCGACCCGAGTTGGTGCGTACCGCCGGAGCGTTGACCCGGGTCGCGGACGCCGAGGTGCACTCGCTGCCGCCGCTGCGCGGTGCCGACGCGGCCCGGCTGCTCACCAGCTACCTCGGCGGCGGCAAACTGCCACCGGCCGACGCGGACCGGCTGCTCGCCACCGCCCAGGGCAACCCGTTCTACCTGGCCGAGCTGGTCACCCTGCTGATCGAACGCGGCGCACTCACCACCGTGGAGTCCGGGCGCGGCGTCCGCGACGTGGTGGAACCGGGGCGCGGCGTCCGTGACACGGCCGAAGCAGTGCTCGCGGAGCGGGAACAGAGCCCGGCCCCGGGCTGGCGGCTGGTGCCCGGCTCGCTGGGCAGTCGACTGCTCTCCCGGGACCTCGCGGCCGTGCTCGCCGCCCGGATCGACGCGTTGCCGCCGGACGCCCGCTCGGTACTGCGCGACGCCGCGGTGGTCGGCGACACGGTGCCGACCGGTGCGCTGGAGGCGCTGCGGGAGCAACGCGCCGGCCGCGACGGCCGGCCCTCGGCGGTGGTCGCCGTGGAGCTCGACCGGGCCGTTGAGGAGCTGCTGCAACGCCGCATGCTGCACCGCACGCGCACCGGCTACGCGTTCGCCACCCCGTTGATGCGCGAGGCCGCGTACGCCGGGGTGAGCAAGGCGGAGCTGGCCGAGCGGCACGCCGCGCTGGCTGGCTGGGCGATGCCCGGGGGCGAGTCGGCGCCCGGCGCTCCGGGCGGGTTCACCGACGAGGCCCGGGACGACTTCGTGGCGACGCACGTCGAGCGGGCCGCCCGGCTCGCCGACGCGGTGAAGCTTCGTCCGGACGCGACGGCGCGGGCGGTGGCCCCGCTCGGGGTCGCCGCGCTGGGCCGGGCCGCCCGCCGGTCGCTGTCGGCCGGTGAGCCGGCGTTGGCCGTGGAGTACGCCGACCGCGCCACCGAGCTGGCCCGCGACGGGGTCCCGGCGGGCGACCGGGTGGTGCACGCTCGGGCGCTGCTCCAGATCGGGCGGGTCGCCGACGCGCTCGCCTCGGCCGAGAAGATCGCCGCGAACGCGGGCGACGACACCGTCCGGGTCAGCGCCCTGCTGCTCGCCGGCCAGGCCCAGCAGACCCTCGGCGACCAGGGGCGGGCGGTCACCGCCTGGCAGGAGGCGTTGCAGGTGGCCACGGCCGCCGGGCTGCCCACGCAGCGCGCCTCCGCGATGCGCCGGCTCGGCATGGCCGACTTCGTGGCCGGTCGGTTGAGCCAGGCGAGTAGCCGGCTGGCCGCCGCGTACCAGGTCAGCCTCGGCGCGAAGGACCGACACGGGCAGGCCTGGTCGTTGCAGAACCTGGCCTGGGTGACCACCACCCGGGGCGACTTCGCCGGCACCGACGCGGTGCTCGGGCGGGCCGCCCGACTCTTCGCCGAGCTGAGGGACCCGTACGGGCGGGCCTGGCTGCGGGGCACCACGGCCTTCGCCCGGCTGCTGGCCGGCCGGCTGCGCGAGGCGTCCCGGTTGGCGCGGGTCTTCCTGCCGTTCGGCGAGCGGGTCGGCGAGGCCTGGGCGGTGGGCACGCTGCGCGCGGTGGCGGCGTTCGCCACCGCCGAGCTCGGTGAGCTGGCCGAGGCGGACCGGGAGGCACGGCGCGCGTACCGCGAGTTCGCCGCCGTCGCGGACGACTGGGGGCGCGGGTTCGCGCTGGTCGTACGGGCCGTGGTGGCACGCGGGCTCGGCGAGCCGGAGCACGCGGCCGACCTGCTCACCGATGCCCTGGCGTACGCCGAGCAGACCTCGCATCCGCTGCTCACCGGGATGGCCGGCACGCTGCGTGGCTTCGTGGCGCTGGACATGGGCGACTGGGAGACCGCCGAGCAGGTCGCCCGTGCGGTGCTGACCGCCGTCGAGCCGCACAACCCGCAGGCCCCGGCGCAGGTCGCGCCCCGGGTGCTGCTGGCCACCGCCCGACTGGCCGCCGGCGACCCGGCGACTGCGGTCGGGCTGCTCGCCCCGGTGGCCACCGCTGCCGCGAACGCGCCCTCGCTGCTCTTCTCGCGCCGCCAGACGATGGCCCGGTACGCGTCGGCCCTGCTCGCTCATGGTCAGCGGGACCAGGCGTTGGACTGGGCCCAGCGGGCGGTCACCGCGCCGGCCGAGGACGTGCGCAGTCAGGTGATCGCCGCGAGCGTGCTGGCCGAGGCCCTCGCCGCCTGCGGTCGCACGGCGGAGGCGCTGGACCGCGCGGACGAGGCGGTCCGCCTGGCGTACGCCACCGAGCAGCGCAGCGAACGCGCCGAGGCCGATGCCCTGCGCGCGCGGCTCGCCGTCGGTTAGGGCCGGCGGCGCGGTCCGCAGACGTCCGGGATGGTGTTTTGGCGGTTCCGGGGATGTGGAGCCCGGAGCGAGCGGCTAGCGTGTCAACACCGTGCGGCGGTGTGCTGACCGTCGCCGTGGCTGGGGAGGCCCGTTCATGAAGTTGCCGCGTTCCGTCGCGGGCTGGACCATCGCGGTCTTCGGCGTGCTGGCGCTGGTGATGGGCGGGCTCGGGATCCTCTGGCCGGAGGCGCTGCTGCGGATGCTCGGTCTGGACGTGCCGGCCACCCGCGCCGCCGGTGACCACACGGGTACGTTCCTGCTGGCCTCCTCGATGGCGTCGTTCAACATGGGGGTCTACTACCTGCTCGCCACGGTCACCGAGTGGCGGGCGTTCTACCGGTTCACGGTGTTCTTCCGGCTGGTCACCTTCACCGTGTTCAGCATCGCGGTGCTGGCCGACATCGCCCCGGACCGGTTCTTCGGGGTGGCGGCGTGGGAAGGGCTGGGCGCGCTCGCCACGGCCGTCGGTCTGCGTCTGGACGCCCGCGCCGGCGCGTCGACCGGCACCGAGGTGACGCCCGACGACACCGAGCCGGCGGACGCCGCGGAGGGTTCCGGCGCGGCCGGTGCCGCTCCGGCGGACGCGGCGCGCTGAGCGACTGGCCGGATTGGGTATTTTCGAGCAGTGACCGACAATCCGTCCGGCGGCCTGCCGGTACCGATCGTGCCCGGTCTGACTGATTTGCGGGTGTTTGCCCGGGGTGGTTACGCGACCGTCTACCAGGCGACCCAGATCTCGGTGGGCCGGGAAGTCGCCGTCAAGGTGGAGAACCGCACGCTGGACAGCGAGCGCGATCAGGCCCGCTTCCTGCGTGAGGCGCGAGCGGCCGGGCGGATGTCGTCGCACCCGCACGTGGTGGACCTCTTCGACGTCGGGGTCACCGTCGACCAGCACCCCTATCTGATCATGGAACTCTGCGACGGGTCGTACGCCGAACGGATGCGCAACTCGCCACTCGACCCGGCGGAGACCCGCGACCTCGGCGTCAAGATCGCCGACGCGCTGGCCCACTCGCACGCGGCCGGGGTGCTGCACCGGGACGTGAAACCGGCGAACATCCTCTACTCGCACTTCAACTCGGCGGTGCTGGCCGACTTCGGGTTGGCCGTGCTGGCCGAGGCCCGGGACGCCTCGGTCACCCTGGAGGTGCTCACCCCGGCGTACGCGCCGCCGGAGATGTTCAGCCACAGCCCGCCCTCGCCGGCCGTCGACGTGTACGCGCTCTGCGCCACCCTCTACGCCGTGATGCACGGCCGGCCGCCGCGCTGGCAGTCCGAACGCAACCCCAGCCTGGTCACCGTGCTGGAGATGTTCAACCAGCCGCTGCCCGGCCTGCCCGGCGTGCCGGACGGGCTGATCGACGTGCTGCGTGCCGGGATGGCCAACGACCCCGCCGAGCGACCCTCCGCGGTCGAGTTGCACGACCTGCTCGCCAGCCTGCCGCTCGGCCCGACGTCGGCCCCGGTGAGCGGTGCCCCGGTCAGCGGCGGCGCGACCCTCCCCGGCCCGTACGTCGCCGGCCAGCCGGTGCCCCGCCCTTCGGTCGAGCAGGCCCACCCGACGGTCCCCAGTGGCCGGCGCTGGAGGCGGCGCTGGTTCTTCGGGGGCGCGGGGGTGCTCGCGCTCGCGGCCTCGGCCACCGCCGGAGCCTGGGTGGCCGATGGTGCGGCGCCCGCGACGTCCCCCTCGGCCAGCCAGGTCGCCGCACCGGCGACCGGGCCGCTGCCCGGCTGTACGACCGGCACCGGCGCCCCGTCCGCCCTGCCCGAGGGTGTCCGGTGCCTGCCCGAGCTGGAGTGCTTCGGTCCGGTGCGGATCCGAGGCACCCGCGCCGAGGCGGCACGGGTGGACTGCGCGGGGCGGCACACCTGGGAGACGTACGCCGAGGGCATCCTGCCGGTGTCGCTGGTCGGCGCCGAGTACGACGAGGTGGTCGCCGCCGAGCCGGTGCGCCAGGTGTGCAACCTGACCACGTTCCGGTTGACCACCGGAATCACCAAGTCGACCGGCTGGCACCTGGAGGTGCTGCCACCGGTGGACGGCAGCGTCGACCGGACCTACCGGTGTCTGGCCGGGCGGGGCGTGGACGCCCTCACCGTCCCCACCCTCACCGGTCGCTGAGGCCGCTCGGCCCGCGCCGCCGGTCACGCACCGCACGCAACGCGTCCCGACTGTCCAGGGCGTCGAGGGTGTCCGCGTCGATCCCGTACGGCATCAGTGCCGGTGGGCCGGTGACGATCGGCCGGTCGGCGGGCTCCGGGGCGTCGCGCTGGCGGGCGGCGGACACGGACACCCCGGCGACCATGGCCAGCAGCACGCAGAGCAGCGCGAGGACCACCCCGAGGAGGTCCTCCCGGCGCCGGACGACCAGCATGACCAGCAGCGACAGGGCGCCCAGCGCCGCGATGACCGCCACCGTCCGCGCATCGGGCCTGGACAATCGAATCACCCGTCCAGCATGTCGCGACCAGGCGCGCTGTCAACCGCAGAGCCGCTCGCCGCGCCGACCGACCAGCCAGTTGATACGACCGGTCGACGTCCACACAGCCTGGACCCAAGCCGCTACTCTCGGTGTTCCGCAGGGAGATTCGTCAGCGAGGTCGCCCATGAACGCACGCAGCTTCCGGTCCCGGCTCCGCTCGATCGCGACGACGTTGGCGGTCGCCCTCACCCTCACTCTGGCCGCGGCCGCCGGCTGCGACAGTCGCAAGGAGCCGGACCTGCCCTCCGTGCAGGAGAAGCTGCAGGAGTCGCACATCTATGGCCAGTCGAAGCTGCGCATCGGCGTCGCCACCAACGAGCCGCTGATGGGCGAGCTGCGTAACGGCCAGCACTTCGGCTTCGACGTGGAGATCGGCCGGTACGTCGCCGCCTCTCTCGGCTACGAGGGCGATCAGCGGTTGGAGTTCGTCTCGGTGGCCACCGAGGACCGCATCCCGGCCCTGCAGGGCGGCACGGTCGACCTGGTGGTGTCCAGCTTCTCCATCACCGAGGAGCGCGAGAAGCTGGTCAGCTTCGCCGGACCGTACTTCGTCACGACACAGGAAGTGATGGTGCCGGTCCGGCTCAAGGACAAGATCCGCACGATCGAGGATCTGCGCGACCCGACCTACAAGGTCTGCACCAGCGGCGGCTCCACGACCGAGGCCGAGCTGGAGAAGCACCAGGTCAGGACGTTCGTGGTGAAGGACGTCGGTGACTGCGTCGAGGGTATCCAGAAGGGCCGGTACGACGCGGTCAGCTCCGACGAGGCGATCCTCGCCGGCTTCCTGGCCAGTTTCCCCAAGGAGTTCGAGATCGTGGACATGCCGTTCGGCACCAGCGAGCTGCTGGGCATCGGCGTGCCGATCGGCGATCCCGCGCTGCGCGACCTGGTCGCCTTCTTCCTTGAGAAGAGCTACCTGCAGGGCCGCAACGGGGAGGCAAGTCCCTGGCAGACGGCGTACAACCGGACGCTGGGCCCGTGGCTGCGCGCCGAAAAGCGCCAGCCGCAGCCGTTGCACGTGCCGAAGCTGGTCGACTTCGACGACAAGGCACCCCGGCGGTGAGCTCGGCGCCGACCGCCACCGGCGGCGTGAGCGCCGACGGCCCGGTCCCGCCACCCCGGCCCGCGGTGCCGACCGACCAGGCCGGGGTGGGGACCGACGACGCCGTGGCGCCGTCAGCGGGCAGCGCCGCAGTGCCGGCGGGCAGCGCCGCGGGCGGTGCCGGCCCGAGCGGAGCCGTCCGGCCCAGCGTCGAGGTGACCCCGGTCGAGACGACCGATGTCGAGTGGCCGGCGGGCGTGCCGATGGCGGAACCCGCCGCCCCGGTCGTCGCCGCCGAGCCCGGACGGGTGCGGTGGGATCCGGCGGAGCGCCGGGCCCGGGCCAGCCAGTCGTTCTGGACGGCGCTGGTGGGCGTACCGGCGATCTTCTCGGTGCTCCGGCTCGGTGTGGAGGCGGGCGGCGAACTTCAGACCACGCTGCTGCTGGTGGCCAACGTCGGGCCGGTCAACCTGCTCGCCGGCTTCCTGACCACCGCGGCTCGGCTGCTCTCCACCGGGCTGGTCGCCGTCTTCGCGTTCGGCGCGGTGCTGGCCGTCAGCGTGGATCGACTGCCACCGGGCACCCGCCGTCCGCTCTTCGCCCGCTGGGCCGACCTGACCCCGGCCTGGCTCGTGCTGGCCAGTTTCCTACTGGCCCTGATCACCTGGCCGCTGCTCTATCTGCCGCTGCTGTTGCCGGCGTTCGCCGCCGCGTTCCAGCTCCGTCCCGAGCGGCTGCACGAGTGGGTGGTGCCACGGGTGCTGCTGATCGTCGCACTGCTCGCCGGGTACGGCTGGCTGCTGTTGCCCACCCTGCGCGACGCCGGGGAGCAGCGCGAGCTGCTGGTGCTGGCACTCCTCGTGGTGCCGCCAATGCTGGCCCTGTTCATCGCGGGGCCGCTGCCCGGCATGGTGATCCGACCGCTGGCTTCGCTGACCGAGGTGGCGGTGCTGGCCACGCTGGTCTGGGCCGCGTTGCCGGTGATCAGCACGCCGGTGCTGCCGCTGACCGTCACCACGGTGGGCGTGCAGAACGGCCCCACCGAGGACGTCCGTGGGCACGTCGTCACCACCGACGACGTCAACATGGTGATCCTTCAGGAGCAGGGCGGGGTGCGGTACGTGCCGGTCGAGCTGGTCCGCGCCCAGGTGCTCTGCCCGAGCGAGGAGGAGTTGCCCCGGCACCGGCTGCGGATCCACGACTTCCACATCGAGGACTCGCTGCTGGAGGGGCTGGGCCGCCGGGTACGACCAGTGCACCGCATCGACGCCGCCTGCCGGGCCCCGGGCTGAGCGGGACGGCGTGGTTCGTGCGAGATCCTGGAAGCCTGGCGAGGGCTGGGCTCTTCCACGATCTCGCACGCCCCCGATCACCTACTGGAATTCGACCTGCCGGTCATACATCGCGAAGCCCGGCCCCGCGCATTCGGCCCAGCTGGTGTGATTGGGCGATTCCCAGGTGCCGACCCGCCAACCGCCGCCGAGCCAGCCACAGTTCCCCTTGATGCGGTACTTGCCGGTGCCGCCCTGGCACTGTGCCCACCCGTCCCAGGGAAGCACCCGTCCGACCGAGCAGCCGGTCGGGGCGGCCTGCGCCGGACTCGCCGCCACCACACCCATGGGCAGCGCCAAGGCGGCCACCACGGCAATCCGTAGCGCCTTGGCCCCAATGTTCGACATCGCCTACTCCGATCGACGAAGTTCTAAGGTCCAGAACAGGATGGATCGCCGTGCCGCCACCTTCATTGGCGCTGGGCGCACGTTCCTTGACCGTCAGCGCACTCCTCGGCCCCGACGTGTTGGCGGCGATAGTCACCGGGTGGAATGCCGAACGCCTGCTTGAACGCCCGGCTGAACGCGGTCGCGTCGGGATATCCCCAGCGTGCGCCGATCGCGTGCACCGAGCGCCCGGCCAGTGTCGGGTCGCGAAGGTCGCGGCGGCAGCGAGCGAGGCGACGCTCGCGGATCCACCCGGCGACCGTCAAACCCTGGTCCTGGAACAGCAGATGCAGGTAGCGCACGGAGATGTTGTGTGCCGCCGCGACCACCGACGGCGACAGGTCCTGGTCCGCGAGCCGTCTCTCGATGAAGTCGATGATTCGCCGTTGCAGCAACCGTTGCCCGGCATCCCGGGCCGCGCCGTCCTCGTCGAGATGGCTGGCCAGCACGGCCGCGACGAGGTCGACAACCAAGCTCGAAAGTCGCCTCTCGTCGGCCGGCTGGTAGACGTTGGTGGAACTCATCAGGTGCTGGGCGACGCTCACCATGAGTGACCCGAGACCCTTGCCGATCGGGAGGGGGCGCCCCACGGCGGCGCTCAGCATCGACGGTTTGATCGGCAGTTCCGCGCGCGGCACCTGGATGATGAGGTGCTTCACCGACTCCCGGTTGACGACCACCCCCGGGCGTGCGGTGTCGATGACGACGAAGTGGTCGACGTCGACGTCGGCGTCCCGCCCGACGTGGTGTGCTTCGAGGCGCCCGTGCAGCGGTAGCGACACGTAGTAGAGGTCCGGGTCGGACCGCCGGATGAGGCGGTCGGTGCGCGCGGCCCGCAACGGTGGGTAGGATACTGTGGACAGTTGTGCCGCGCCGAGGTCGAGCACGCTGACCGTGGCCACGAAGTCGTCCACGCTGTCGGTGGTCACGACGGTGCTGATGAGCGCGCTGGACGTCATCTCGTGCCAGGCGTCGAATCGGTCCCCTGCGGGAAGGTCGGCGGTACGGAATTGAGCCACGGGCACGCCAGTCTCCTCACCACGTTGGTGGGCCCGGCGAATCACGTGAGCCGGGCTGGCCAGAGAGTTGCCGGATGGCCTGACCAAACCCTTACCAAGCTGGTGGGAGCGCGCGGGTGGGGCGGGGACGGGTCAGTAGGACTTGTCCTGCCCGAGGACGTGTTGGGCGACGAAGTTGAGGATCATCTCGCGGCTGACCGGGGCGATCCGGCCGGCCCGGACGGCGCCGAGCAGGGTGGCCACCCCGTACTCGGTGGTCATGCCGGCTCCACCGAGCACCTGCACGGCGGTGTCCACGGCGAGTGCCGCGGCCTCGCCGGCGGCGTACTTGGCCATGTTGCCGGCCACTCCGGCCTCCAGGTCGCGGCCGGCGTCGTAGAGGGTGGCCGCCTTCTGGATCATGAGGCGGGCCAGTTCCACCTGCACCGCCGCGTGTGCCAGCGGGTGGGACACCCCCTGGTGCGAGCCGATGGTCCGGCTACCCCAGACCTTGCGGGTGGCGGTGTACTCGCTGGCCCGCTCGATGGCGTACCGGCCGGTGCCGGCGCCCATCGCGGCGACCGTGATGCGTTCCGGGTTGAGCCCGGCGAAGAGCGCCGGCAGTCCGGCGTCGAGCGACTCACCGACCAACGCGTCGGCGGGCAGCCGTACGTCGTCCAGGTAGAGCAGGAACTGGTTCTCCGGAGAGACGATCTCCATGTCCAGCTTGGACCGGGTCAGGCCGGGCGCGTCGGTCGGCACGAGGAACAGCGCCGGCTTCAGTTTGCCGCTGACCGCATCCTCGGTACGGGCGACCACCAGCACGTGGTCCGCCTCGTCGACTCCGGAGATGTAGCACTTGCGGCCGGAGACCAGCCAGCCGTCGCCGTCGCGGCGGGCCACCGTGCCGAGGCGGTGGAAATTGGAGCCGGCCTCCGGCTCGGTGATCGCAAAGACGATCTTCTGGGACCCGTCGGCGAGGCCGGGCAGGTGCCGTTTGCGCTGTTCTTCGGTGCCGTGCCGGGCCAGCACGGTTGCCGCGATGGCGGGGGAGACCACCAGCAGCAGCAGCGGGCAGCCGGCCGCCGCCAGTTCCTCGCAGACGATGGCCAGGTCGGTGATGCCGCCGCCCCCGCCGCCGTACTCGGTGGGGATGTTGACCCCCAGGTAGCCGAGCCGGCCGGCCTCGGCCCACAGTTCGGTGGTGTGTTCGCCGGCCTTCGCCTTCTCGACGAAGTAGTTGTGGCCGTACCGGCGGCCCAACGCCCGGACGGCGTCGCGCAGTTGGTCCTGCTCGGGGGTGAGGTCGAAGGTCATCGGGGGTCCTCCTGGTCGATAACGGCCAGCACGGCACCGGTGCGCACCTGGCCTCCGGCCGGCACGGGCAGTTCGGCGACGACGCCGTCGGTCGGGGCGAGCACGGGATGTTCCAGCTTCATCGCTTCCAGGGTGAGCAGTGGTTCACCGGCCGCGACCCGCTGGCCGACCTGGACGTGCACCCGGGTCACCGCGCCGGGCAGCGGCGCGAGCAGCGACCCGGCGGCCAGCTCCGCGGTGGGCAGCGGGAAACGCGGCAGCTCCGCCAGGCTCGCCGCCCCGTCCGGGCCGTCCACGAACAGCGCCGACCCCACCTGGTGTACGCGGTACGCGCGCCGCACCCCGTCGACGTCGAGCACCACCCGGTCCGGCGCGGCCTCGACCAGCACCACCGCTCGGTCGGCGGCGGAGTTCACGGACCACTCGGCGAGCCCGCCCGCGCGGTCCAGCCGGTAGCGGACCTCGATCTCGTCGTCCGGCCCGGCGTAGCGGACGACCTGCGGTACGGCCGGCACGTTGCGCCAGCCCGACGGCAGGCCGGCCAGCACACGGGCCTCCACGCGGCGACCGGCGGCCGAGGCGAGTGCCGCCGCGAGCGCGGCCAGCGGCAGCTGGTCGGCGGGTAGCAGCGGGGCGAAGACCTCGTCGTGCCGGTCCAGGAACCCGGTGTCGATCTCCACGGCGCCGTACGCGGGGCTGCGCAACACCCGGACCAGCAGGTCCCGGTTGGTGGTCACGCCGTGCAGCTCGGCCCGGGCCAGAGCGGTGGCCAGCAGTCGGGTCGCCTCGGCGCGGGTCCGACCCCAGGCGACAAGCTTCGCCAGCATCGAGTCGTAGTGCACCCCGACCACCGAGCCGGCCAGCACGCCCGAGTCGAGCCGCAGGCCGGGCCCGGCAAGGGCACCGAACTCGGTGGTCACCCCGGGGACCGTGAACCGGTGCAGGGTGCCGGTGGCCGGCCGCCAGCTCGCCGCGGCATCCTCGGCGCAGAGGCGTACCTCGATCGCGTGCCCGCTGCTGGTCGGCAGCTCCGCCGGCAGCGGCTCGCCCTCGGCGACGCGCAGTTGCAGCCCGACCAGGTCCAGCCCGGTGCACAGCTCGGTCACCGGGTGCTCCACCTGGAGCCGGGTGTTCATCTCGAGGAAGAAGAACTCCCCGCTCGGGGCGAGCAGGAACTCCACCGTGCCGGCACCCAGGTAGTCGACCGCCCGCCCGGCGGCCACTGCCGCCTCGTGCAGCGCCGTACGCACCTGCTCGGGCACGACCGCCGGCGCCTCTTCGATGATCTTTTGATGGCGGCGCTGGATCGAGCACTCCCGGTCGCCGAGCGCGACCACCCGGCCGTGGGTGTCGCCGAAGATCTGCACCTCGACGTGCCGGCCGCGCTCGACGTACCGCTCGATGAAGACCGTGCCGTCGCCGAACGCGGCGGCCGCCTCGCGGCCCGCCGAAGCGACGGCCTCGGCGAGCCCGGCGTCGTCCCGGACGATCCGCATCCCGCGGCCGCCGCCACCGGCGGACGCCTTGACCAGCACGGGAAAGTCGGTGACCTGGTCGGTTGCGGTCCAGCTCGGCAGCATCGGCACACCCGCGTCGGCCAGCAACGCCTTGGCCGCGAGCTTGTCGCCCATCGCGGCGATCACCTTGGCCGGCGGCCCGACCCAGGTCAGCCCCGCGTCGGTCACCGCCGCGGCGAACTCGGCGTTCTCGGCCAGGAACCCGTAGCCCGGGTGGACGGCGTCCGCGCCGCTGCGGCGGGCCGCGTCCAGGATCAGATCGACCCGCAGGTACGTCTCGGCGGGCGTGTCACCCGGCAGCCGGACCGCCTGGTCGGCCTCGGCGACGAACGGCGCGTCGACGTCGGCGTCCGAATGCACGGCGACCGTCTCCACACCGAGTGCGCGGCAGGTCGCGAAGACCCGGCGGGCGATCTCCCCCCGGTTGGCCACCAGAAGTCGGGTGATCATGTTTGCTCAGCCCCCTACATCCGGAAGACGCCGAAGCCGTCGGCGCCCTTCACCGGTCCGTTGTGGATCGCCGACAGGCAGAGCCCGAGGACGGTGCGGGTGTCCCGGGGGTCGATCACCCCGTCGTCGTAGAGCCGGCCGGAAAGGAAGAGCGCGCCGGACTGCGACTCGATCTGCTGCTCGACCATCATGCGCATCGCCGCGTCGGACTCCTCGTCGTAGTCGCGGCCCCGGGCGGCTGCGGCCTGCCGGGCCACGATGGACAGCACCCCGGCGAGCTGCGCCGGGCCCATCACCGCCGACTTGGCGTTCGGCCAGGTGAACAGGAACCTCGGCTCGTACGCCCGGCCGCACATGCCGTAGTTGCCGGCACCGTAGGAGGCGCCCAGGTTCACCGTCAGATGCGGCACCGTCGAGTTGGACACCGCGTTGATCATCAGCGCGCCGTGCTTGATGATGCCGCGCTGCTCGTACTCTGTGCCGACCATGTAGCCGGTGGTGTTCTGGAGGAAGATCAGGGGGACGTCGGCGGCGTTCGCGAGCTGGATGAACTGGGCCGCCTTCTGCGCCTCCTCGCTGAACAGCACCCCTCGGGCGTTGGCCAGCACGCCCACCGGGTAACCGTGCAGCTCGCCCCAGCCGGTCACCAGCGCGGTGCCGTACGCCGGCTTGAACTCGTCGAAGTCGCTGCCGTCGAGGATCCGGGCCAGCACCTCGCGCGGGTCGAACGGCACCTTGAGGTCCGCGCTGGCGATGCCGAGCAGCTCCTCCGGGTCGTACTTGGGTGGCTGCGGTACGGACGTACGCGGAGCCGGGCCCTGCTTGCGCCAGTTCAGCCGACGGACGCACTGCCGGGCCAGCCGGATGCCGTCCCGCTCGTCCTCGGCCAGGTAGTCGGCGAGCCCGGACGTGTTGGCGTGCATCGCCGCGCCACCCAGCGACTCGTCGTCGGTGACCTCGCCGGTGGCCATCTTCACCAGCGGCGGCCCGGCCAGGTAGACCTGCGACCGGTCCCTGATCATGATCACGTGGTCGGACATTCCCGGCACGTACGCGCCACCGGCCGTGGCGTTGCCGAACACCACGCTGACCGTGGGGATGCCGGCCGCGGAGAGCCGGGTCAGGTCGCGGAACACCCGACCGCCCGGGATGAAGATCTCCGCCTGGGTGGGCAGGTCCGCCCCGGCCGACTCGACCAGATTGACCATCGGCAGCCGGTTCGCCAGCGCGATCTCGCCGGCCCGCCGGGTCTTCGCGAGCGACCACGGGTTGACCGCGCCGCCGCGTACCGTCGGGTCGTTGGCGATGATCAGGCACTCCACGCCCTCGACCACCCCGATGCCGGTGACCACGCTGGCACCGACCGGGAAGTCCGTGCCGAACCCTGCCACCGGCGACAACTCCAGGAACGGGCTGTCCGGGTCCAGCAGCAGCTCGATCCGCTCCCGGGGAAGCAGTTTGCCGCGCCCGTGGTGCCGGGCCACGTACTTGTCACCGCCGCCGGCCCGCGCCTGCTCCAGCGCGGTGTCCAACTCGGCGAGCCGGTCCAGCAGCGCCGCCCGGTTCGCCGCGTACCCGGGCGCGGACACCGCGACCGCGCTGTCCAGAGTGCTCACCGTGCCTCCTTCGTTCGCGACTGCGGGGCTCGCAGGCCCGGCGCACTCCTCGCGCTCACCGTGCCTCCTTCGCTTGCGACTGCGGGGCTCGCAGGCCCGGCGCACTCCTCGCGCTCACAGACCCATGCCCTTCGCGATGATCTCGTTCATGATCTCGGTGGTCCCGCCGCCGATGCCGAGGATGCGGGCGTCCCGGTAGTGCCGCTCCACCTCGGCGTCGCGCAGGTACCCGAAGCCGCCGTGCAGCTGCAACGCCTGGTCGACGACGTGGTCGCAGGCGGCCACCGCGATGTTCTTGGCCATCGCCACCTCGGTCACCACCGGCTCACCGGCGACGACCCGCCCGGCCACCTCGTGCACGTACGCGCGGGCCGCCTCGGCCCGGGTGTGCATCTCGGCCAGCCGGTGCCGGATCAACTGACGACTGGCCAGCGGGCGGCCGAAGGTCTCCCGGTCCCGGCACCAGCGGACCGCCAACTCGACGCAGCGCTGCGCCGTCGCGTACGCCTGGGTGGCCAGCGAGAGCCGCTCGGCCGCGAAGTGCTGCATGATCGCCAGGAAGCCGGTGTCCTGCGCGCCGATCCGGTTGGCCACCGGCACCCGTACGTCGACGAAGGAGAGTTCGGCCGTGTCCGAGCAGTGCCAGCCGAGCTTCTCCAACCGGCGGCCGACGGTGAAACCGGGGCTGCCCTTCTCGATGACCAGCAGGGTGAGCGCGCCACTGCCCGGGAAGTCGGTGCAGACCGCAGTGGTCACGAAGTCCGCCCGGTGCCCGCTGGTGATGTAGGTCTTCGAGCCGTTCACCACGTAGTGGTCGCCGTCCCGACGGGCGGAGGTGCGGATGCCGGCGACATCCGAGCCGCCGTCCGGCTCGGTGATCGCCAGCGCGCCGATCATCGTGCCCTCCAGGGTGGGCCGGACGTACCGCTCGATCAGGCCGTCCGCGCCCGGCGCCGACACGCCGCCGAACCGGCCGCCGAGCGATCCGCCGGTGCTGGCGCCGGCCGCCGCGACCATGTGCGGCAGCGCGATGCCGTGCGTGAACAGGGCCGCGACCAGGCCGGACGAGCCGCCGGAACGGATCAGCTCCTCGGTCACCAGGATCGAGTCGAGCAGGTCGCCACCACTGCCACCGACGGACTCGGGGAAGCCGATGCCGAGCAGGCCGAGCTTCGCGGCGGTGGCGTGCAGCGCCAGCGGTACCTCGCCGGCCCGTTCCCACCCATCCAGGTGCGGCAGCACCTCGCGGGTCACGAACGCGCGGGTCAGCTCGCGCAGTTGCCGCCGCTCCGGGGTGTCCACGATGCTCATGTCACCTCCCGGCCGGTCGGCACGTCGACGGGCAGGTCGACGATCCGGGAGCGCAGCAGCTCGCCGAGCGCCTTCGCCTGCGGATCGAACCGGGTGGACGCGGCCACCCCCGCCCCGAGCAGCCCCTCGATCACGAAGTTGACCGCGCGCAGGTTCGGCAGCTCGTACCGCTGGACGGTCAACGTCGCGGTCTCCGGCAACAGCTCGGCCAGCCGCTCGACGGTCAGCCACTCGCGCAGCCAGGCGTACCCGACATCGGAACGCGCCCAGACCCCGAGGTTGGCGTCGCCGCCCTTGTCCCCGGAGCGCGCGCCAACCAGTTCACCGAGTGCCCCACGCCGGGTCGGGGGTAAGGAAGGGCACCTTGTTATCGGATTTTGTTGTACGGGGGACCCCTGCAAACCGGTGGTCGACGGGGGCGGGATCGTGACCCGCTCGCCGGAGGGCAGCACCGCGACGTGCGCCACCGCGTCCTGCGGCACCGCGTCCGCCGTGAAGACCCCGTACGGCGTGGCCTCGCCGGGCAGGGTGGTGAGCGTGCATCCCGGGTACGAGGCCAACGCGAGCTCCACCGCCGCCGCCGAGAAGGCCCGACCGGCCCGCGTCCGGTCGCTGTCCCGCAGGTGTACGTGCAGCAGGGCGCTGGCCGCCTCGGTGTCGGTGGCGTCCCGATGGTCGGTACGGGCCAGGACGAACTCCAGCCCGTCCTTGCCCACCGCCTCCTCGACCTGCGCCCGGACCAGGGCCGCCTTCGCCTCGATGTCGAGCCCACAGAGGACGAAGGTCATCGAGTTGCGAAAGCCGCCCAGGTTGTTGACGCCCACCTTGAGCGTGGCCGGCGGCGGGGTGCCCCGGACGCCGGTGACCCGTACCCGGTCCGGCCCGTCGGGGCGCAACGTCACGGTGTCCAGCCGGGTGGTCACGTCCGGCCCCAGGTACGCCGGCGCGCCGATCTCGTAGAGCAGTTGCGCGGTGACCGTCTCCACGGTGACCGCGCCACCGGTACCCGGATGTTTGGTGAGCACCGTGGAGCCGTCCGGATGCACCTCGGCGATCGGGAATCCGGGCCGGTGCCCACCGTCGGGCAGCTCGGTGAAGAAGCTGAAGTTGCCCCCGGTCACCTGCGCGCCGCACTCGACGAGGTGCCCCGCGACGGTCGCCCCGGCCAGCTCGTCCAGGTTGTCGTGGCTCCACCCGTACCGGGCGATGGCCGGACCGACCACCAGCGACGCGTCGGTGACCCGACCGGTGACCACCACGTCCGCCCCGCCGTCGAGGCACGCCGCGATCCCGAACGCGCCCAGGTAGGTGTTCGCGGTCAACGCGTTGGGCCGTTGTAGCGCGTCGCCCTCGACGTACCCGACCTGGGCCGGCAGGCCCAGCCGGGCGGCGAGCCGTTCGATGGCGGCGGCGAGGCCGGCTGGGTTGAGCCCGCCGGCGTTGGTCACGATCCGGACCCCCTGGTCGAGGGCGGTGCCGAGGCAGGTCTCCAGTTGGCGCAGGAAGGTCTTCGCGTAACCGAGGTCCGGGTCGCGTAGCCGGTCCCGGCCGAGGATCAGCATGGTCAGCTCGGCCAGGTAGTCGCCGGTCAGCACGTCCAGCTCGCCGCCGTCGAGCATCTCCTGCCAGGCCGTGAACCGGTCGCCGTAGAAGCCGGAGGCGTTGCCGATCCGGATCATGCCGGCGATCCGTTCGCGCCGGCCGGTTCCCGGCCGGTACCGGGTGGGCCGGCGAAGGCCTGCGCCACGTCGAGCCATTCGTCGGCGACCTGACCCGTAGCCGTCAGGGCCAGGTCGGCGCGGTGTCGACGCTGGGTGACCAGCAGGCAGAAGTCCAGTGCCGGGCCAGTGACCCGGTCCGCGGCGTCCGCCGGGCCCCAGCTCCACGTGTCGCCGCCGGGCCCGGTCAGCTCGACCCGGACCGGCGCCGTCGGCACCGCCCGGCCGTGGGCGGCGAAGCCGTGCCCGAGGGTACGGAAGCCGAGGTGCGCGATGTGCCGTAGTCGGTCGGTGGGCGGGTGGGTGACACCGAGTGCGTCGGCCACGTCCCCGCTGTGCGCCCAGGTCTCCATGATCCGGGCGGTAGCCATCGAGATGGGCGACATCCGGGTGCCGTACCAGGGCAGCTTCTCGCCGTTCGGGACGGCGGCCAGTGCGTCGGCGAGCGCGGTTCGGCCGGCACGCCACCGGGCGAGCAGTTCGGGAGGCGGGGCGAGGAACTCCTCGGCACCGGCGTCGACCAGCCGGCTCGGGTCCGGGCTCGCGGTCACCGTCGCGTAGAACGCCTCGACATCGGTGGCCGCCAGCAGGGCCACGTGGTCGGTCCAGGCGAGGTGGGCGATCTGGTGCCCGATGCTCCAGCCCGGCGCGGGGGTCGCGCGCTCCCAGCCGGACGGAGGCAGCGGGCTCACCAGTGTGTCCAGCTGGGCGGACTCGGCGGCCAGATCCGCGAGCAGGTCCTTGAGGTCGACCATGGTGCCTCCGGTCAGGGCGGGCCCGGCAGCGGGCGGCCGGTCAGGGCGTGAGCAGGGTGGCGAGTTGGCGTTTCCAGGTGGCGAGCAGTGCGGTACGGCGGGCCGAGTCGTCGCTGAGTAGGTTGGCCACCCCGAGCCCGCGGAGCAGGTCGAGGGTGGCCTGCACCGCTTCGCGGACGCCGGGGCGACGCTCGTCGACGCCGAGCAGGGCGACGGTGAGGCGGTGCATCTCCCGGCCGACCGTCGCCTCCAGCGGCACCAGGGCGTCCCGTAGTTCCCGGTCGGTGCGGGCGGCGACCCAGAGTTCGAGCGCCGCCACGAAGAGCGGCCCGGTGAAGGCCGCGCTGAGCAGGTCGACTACCCGGTCCAGTCGTTGCGGCCCGGCGGGCAACGCCTCGGCCTCCGTCCGCAGCTCGTCTGCCCGGCGCTCGGCAAGATGGGCCACGGCGGCCGTCACCAGGGCGGCCTTTGTGGGGTAGTGGTGCAACTGGGCGCCGCGCGAGACGCCGGCCCGGGCCGCGACCACGGTGGTGGTGGTGCCGGACCAGCCGTGCTCGATCAGACAGTCGACGGTCGCCTCCAGCAGCCGGGCCTGGGTGGCTCGGCTGCGTTCCTGCTGAGGGACGCGCGTCGATGCGGCGGACACGGGGACAGCCTGCGTCCTGAGAAACAAACAGTCAAGCCTGACTTTTTCGGTGTCTGCCGGGCGCAGAATTCCTGGACTCGCCGCCACGTTGGCGGCCAGGGTGGGGCCATGCTGAACCGGGTCGCTGTGCTCTCCGACATCCACGGGGTGTTGCCCGCGCTGGAGGCCGTGCTGGCCGAGCCGGACGTCGCGGCCGCCGATCTCATCGTGCTCACCGGCGACATCGCCGCCGGCCCGCAGCCGGTCGAGGTGCTCGACCTGCTCGCCGCTCTCGGCGACCGGGCCTGCTGGGTCGGCGGCAACGCCGACCGCGAGTTGGTCGAGGCCCGCAGCGGCAAGCCCGCGTCGATCGAGGTGTCGGACTGGGCCGCCGAGCAGCTTCGCGACGACCAGGTCGAGCGGCTGGCCGCGCTGCCGCTGACGGTGACGCTGGACGTCGATGGCCTGGGCCCCGTCCTGTTCTGCCACGCCACCCCTCGGGACGACGAGGAGGTGGTGCTCGTCGACACCCGGATGGCGCGCTGGGCCGAGGTCTTCGCCGAGGTGCCGGCCGAGGTGGGCACGGTGGTGTGCGGGCACACGCACATGCCGTTCAGCCGGCTCGTCGACCGCCGCCTGGTGGTGAATCCCGGCAGCATCGGCATGCCATACGGGGGTGCCGGGGCGTACTGGGCGCTGCTCGGGCCCGGTGTGCAGCTACGTCGTACCGCCTTCGACGCGGACGCCGCCTGCGCCCGGGTGGCCGCCGAGTCCACCTTTCCGGACGCTGCCGCGTGGGCGGACGAGTACCTGCGCTCCCGTTACAGCGACGCCGAGGCGCTCGCCGTCTTCGCTCCCCGCGACGGTCGCCGACCCGTACAGCCGACGCCGATCGCGACAGACAGCGCCGGCTGAAGCTGCTGCACACCGCGCTGGCCCTACGGTGTGACCGGTTGCGGGCCAACTCGAGCGCCTCGCTGGCCTACCGTCAGTCCACCCGGATCCGGTACACCAACTCATAACGGCCACGCGGCAGCACGATGTTCGCCGTCTCGACCGGCTTACCGGCCGCGTAGTACGTCCGTTCAATCTCGTACACATCGGCTCGGGTGGGCAGCCCGAGCGCCTCCGTCTCGGCCTCCAACGCGGGCCGTGAGTTGATCCGCTCCTCAAACTCGTCGACGTGTACACCGATGACGTCCATCCGGGCCACTACGCCGACCGCCGCTCCGGCCTCCGGCCACTCCACCGAGGTGCCGCCGGTGACACCCAGAGGCTCGTAGGACGTCGACAACTGGATCGGCTCGCCGTCTGCCAGGAACCGGTACGTCGTCCGCATGACCGGCGTGCCCGGCTCGACACCAAGCCGGACGGCGATCTGGCTGTCGGCCAGATCGTGGCGGCTGTCATGCTCCCAGGAGCCCTGCTGCCCGGCCCGGGTCGCGTCCCGTCCGAACGGAGACGTCGGGCCGGCGGCGGTACGCAGGTCCCGCCCGTGCGCGTGGCGTACCAACCGACGGGCGGCCCGGACATAAACGCCGGACCCGGCTCTACCTTCGACGATCCCCTCGCCTTTGAGGACGCTGATCGCCCACTTGGCAACGGTGCGGCTCACCTCGTACTGCTGCATCAGCTTCGTCTCGCTGGGAAGTTTCGCGCCGGCGGGCAGAGCGCCGGACTGGATCTGCGCGCGTAGCTCCGCAGCGATCGCCAGGTAGGCAGGCGTTCGTGGCATAGGGAGAACCTCCGGTCAGCCCGCCCAGTCGACCACACGCAACCTAGTGTGCCAAGTTTGCGCGTCGCCCTTGCTCGAGGGAAACCTAGTGCACTAGCTTTTGAATGGCTCCCCGCCACTGGTCGACTCCGGTCAGCAACCAATGTCGGCGTGGCGGGGAGTCCCAGGGTCGCACCGCCGGAAACACCCCGCCCGCTGTGGCCCCCATCTATCCGAAGGGTTGTCGATGTGGCGCAATCTGATCATCCGTTTGACCCGCAGGATCGGCCGGCGAGTGGTGCCACCGGCACCCTCCGTCAGTCAGGCATGGGAAGCCGCCGACCGGGAGGCCGCTCAACGGCGACTACGCGACCTGGCGGAGCGGCGGCGGACCGAACATCTCTGCGATGGGCCGACACCATGATGGGCGAGGTCCCGATTACCGTGCGCTCGGCCAGGGCCGACCAGGCGCAACGTTCGATCGACGCCCTGCCCCGGGTGTTGGCAGGTGAGCATTTTCCCGGCCGGCCGAAGTGGGACTGCAGGTCGTGCGGACAGTCATGGCCCTGTGTCCAGGCGGCCGAACTGCGCGAACGGTTCGTGGCCTGGACCCGATGACTCGTGGGCAGCATCCATCCCGGTGACGATGGTTTCCACCACCACGACTGGTCGCATCGCTGGTCCGGGGGACCTGGCGACGAGGCCGGGCAGTCCGCCTACCAGGCAGCGCTCAAGGCGCACATGGAGGACCACTGTCGCGGCGAGGACACCAAGCCCCGGCGGACAGACATGCACCCCGCCAGCCCAACCGGCCCGGATCGCCAACAGCGATCCGGGCCGGGGAAGCTATGACAGCCGATCAGACGCGGGCGCGGCGGGCCAGGCGCTCCGGGTCGAGGATGATGATGCTCTTGCCGTCCAGCCGCAGCCAGCCCCGCGAGGCGAAGTCGGCCAGCGCCTTGTTGACGGTCTCGCGGGAGGCGCCCACGAGCTGGGCGATCTCCTCCTGGGTGAGGTCGTGCGTCACCCGCAGTACGCCGCCGTCGCGGGTGCCGAAGCGCCCGGCCATCTGGAGCAGGTTCTTGGCGACCCGGCCCGGCACGTCCGTGAAGATCAGGTCGGCCAGCGAGTCGTTGGTCCGGCGCAGCCTGCGGGCGAGCACCCGGAGCAGCTGCTCGGCGATCTCCGGGCGGTTGTTCAGCCACGGCCGCAGTGCCTGCTTGCGCAGCCGCACCAGACGCGTGTCGGTAACCGCGGTGGCGGTCGCCGTACGCGGACCCGGGTCGAAGAGCGACAACTCGCCGACCATGTCCGACGGACCCATCACCGCGATCAGGTTCTGTCGACCGTCCGCCGCGCGGCGGCCAACCTTGATCTTCCCGGACAGCAGGATATAGAGGCTGTCACCGGGCTCGCCCTCATTGAAGACGATCTCGCCCTTGCGGACCTCGATCGTCTCCATCTCCTTGGCGAGCGCCTCGGCAGCTTCCGGGTCGACACCCTGGAAGATCCCGCTGCGGGCCAGTACCTCGTCCATCGCGCACCTCCGGTTGCGCGTGCCGTCCGTCGGCCGGGGCCGCCGTCCGCTGATCCCCTCGCGCGCCGCCAAGTCTAGGCGCACGTGAGCATGAATCCGAGGTCGCCCCTGGAAACGTGATCGTTGGGCGTAACCTGCCCGACGTGCTGAGCGACCCGACTCTGACCAGCCGTGCCGAGGACGGACGGGACGTACCGCTTCTCGTCTGGCGCGCGGACGGGCCGCTACGGGCGGTCAGCAGCGGCCCGCTCGGCGGTGGCATCGGGGTCCGGCACTGGGTGCTGAACGCGACCGTGCCCATGTCGTACGGCCGGGACGATCCCGCCGTGCACCTCGCCGCGCTCGCCGCCGACCTGGCCCTCGACGGCGCCGGGGTGGGTCTGCTGACCGGCGTCGATGTGACCGAGGTGGTGGCACGTACCGACACCGGCGTACGGGTGTGGGCGACGGTCGGGCTCGGCACCCCGGTCCCGGCCGCCGCGCCGGCCCCGGCCGCGCTCACCCAACCCGTCGGCACGGTCAACATCGTGGTGTACGTCCCGGCCCGGCTCGCGGACGCGGCGCTGGTCAACGCGGTGGCCACCGCGACCGAGGCGAAGACCCAGGCGATCATGGAGCTGGGGTTGGCGGCCACCGGCACCCCCACCGACGCGGTCACCGTGCTCTGCCCGGTGGACGGTCCGGAGGCCGCGTACGGCGGACCACGCTCCACCTGGGGCGCCCCGCTGGCCCGAGCGGTGCACGCCGCCGTGCTCGCCGGCGGCGCCGGACCGGTGGTGCCCTGGTCAGACCGGCTGTCCGGCTGAACTTACGACCGATCGGCCCTCGTCGGCGCTTTAGTGGCCCGGTAGTGTCGCGGACGATGTACATTTCCGCCTTTCTCGCGTCCCGCCGGCCGCGCCGCGCCGCTCTCGGCCTCGGCGCGCTGCTGGCCGCCCTGCTCCTGGCTGCCTGCGGTGACGCGGGTGAACCGGCGACGTGGCAGCCCGGTGCTGGCGGCGGTGACACCGGCGCGCCGGTCGCCACGGCCGGCCCGAAGCCCACCGCTGCCGCCTCCGGCGGGGGCGGTGCCATCTCGCTCTCCGCGACCGGCGACATCATCATGGGCAACGCGCCGAGTCGGCTGCCCGCCAACGGTGGGAAGGGCTTCTTCGCCTCGGTGACGGCCGCGCTCAAGGCCGACGTGGTGATGGGCAACCTGGAGGAGCCGCTGACGGTGGACACCGGCACCGGCAAGTGCGGGGCCAACTCCACCCGCTGCTTCCAGTTCCGCGCTCCGCCGGAGTACGCCGCGCACCTGCGGGACGCCGGTTTCGACGTGCTCAACCAGGCCAACAACCACGGCTACGACTACGGGCCCAAGGGTTACGAGAACACCCAGAAGGCATTGAAGCAGTACGACCTGAAGCACACCGGCGCCCCGGACGAGTACACGGTGGTCGAGGTCAAGGGCGTCAAGGTCGCGGTCGTCGGCTTCTCGTCGTACGTCTGGTCCAACAGCCTGGTCGACATCGCCAAGGCCAAGACGGTGGTCGCCAAGGCCGCCACCATGGCCGACCTGGTCGTGGTGCAGGTGCACATGGGCGGCGAGGGAGCGGACAAGACCCGGGTCAAGCCGGGCACCGAGCTCTTCCTGGGCGAGAACCGGGGCGATCCGGTCAAGTTCTCGCACGCGATGATCGATGCCGGCGCCGACCTGATCGTCGGGCACGGGCCGCACGTGCTGCGCGGCATGGAGTTCTACAAGGGCCGGCTGATCGCGTACAGCCTGGGCAACTTCGCCGGTGGTGGCAACTCACTGAGCAACACCGGCCAGCTCGGCTGGGGCGGGGTCCTGAAGGTGTCGGTTCGGCCGGACGGCACCTGGGCCGGTGGTTCGTTCACCTCGACGTACATGAACTCCGCCGGCAAGCCGACGATGGACCCGGCCGACCGTGGTCTGGGCCTGATCGGCGACCTGAGCCGTAGCGACTTCCCCAAGGGCGGCGCCCGGTTCGACGGGCAGGGCAAGATCTCTCCGCCCGCCGCAGGCTGACCCGACGGGATCGTCCGGGGCGCGACGTAGGCTGACCGTCGTGACCAGTAGCCCTCCCGGTGCCGGCGAGACCGACCTCGGGCGCAAACGCCGTGCCCGCAAGATCGGTCGGGTGCTCACCGAGACCCACCCCGACGCGCACTGTGAGCTGGACCACGGCAACGCCCTGGAGTTGGCCGTCGCCACGATCCTCTCCGCGCAGTGCACGGACAAGAAGGTCAACGAGGTCACCCCGAAGCTCTTCGCCCGCTACCCGACCGCCGCGGCCTACGCCGGCGCGGACCGGGGCGAGATGGAGGAGCTGATCCGGCCCACGGGGTTCTACCGCAACAAGACCGACTCGCTGCTCAAGCTCGGGCAGGCCCTCCTGGACCGGTACGACGGCCAGGTCCCCGGCCGCCTCGTCGACCTCGTGACACTGCCCGGGATCGGTCGCAAGACCGCGAACGTCATCCTCGGCAACGCCTTCGACGTCCCCGGCATCACCGTCGACACGCATTTCCAGCGGCTGGTCCACCGTTGGCGGCTGACCGCCGAGACCGACCCGGTAAAGATCGAGCACGCCATCGGCGCGCTCTACGAGAAGCGCGACTGGACGATGCTGTCGCACCGGATCATCTTCCACGGACGACGGGTCTGCCACGCCCGTAAGCCGGCCTGTGGCGCGTGCACGCTGGCCAAGCTCTGCCCCTCGTACGGCACCGGGCCGACCGATCCGACCGTCGCCGTCAAACTGCTCAAGGGCCCCCGGGCACGTGATCTCGCGGTCGCGGCCGGTGTCGACCCGGCGCTGGTCCCCGCACAGGCGATCGCGGCGGAGGTGCCGTGAACCGCCGTCTGGCCCTGCTGACCCTGCCGTTGCTGCTGGCCGTCGGCGGTTGCACCACCGGCGCGACCGACGAACCGCCACCCCGTCCGGCCGCCGCCGAGCGACCGTCCCCGTTCGAGGACTGCGGCGGGCTGAGCACCGCGCCCACGGCCGGCCCGGCCGCCACCACACCCGCCACGGGCGGTGCGGCGTTGCCGGAGCTGACCCTGGCCTGTTTCACCGGCGGCGCCCCGGTCGCGTTGCGGAGTGTGGCCGGGCCGGCCGTGATCAACGTGTGGGCCTCCTGGTGCCCGCCGTGCCGCAAGGAGCTGCCCGCCTTCCAGCGACTCAGCGACCGGGCCGCCGGTCGACTCCAGGTGGTCGGCGTCAACAGTCGGGACAGCCGGGCCGGAGCCCAGTCCATCGGCGAGGACTTCGGCGTGCGCTTTCCGATCCTGGTGGACCAGGGTGAGGCCCTGCAACGCGAGCTGAATCGTGTCGCCATCCCGCTGACCCTCTTCGTCGACGCGCAGGGCCGGATCCGGCACATCGACGCCACCGGCGCGCTCGACGACGCCCGGCTCGCCAAGCTGGTCAACACCCACCTCGGTCTGACGGTGCCGGTGTGACCCGTCGACCGCCGGACTGGATCGAGCCGTTGCTGACCCGGCTGGGCACCGCCCGCGCCGAGGACTTCACCCGGCTGACCACGCCCGCCGAGGGCGGCCGGGAGAGCGCCGTGCTGGTGCTGCTCGGCGAACATCCCGACACCGGCCCCGACGTGCTGGTCCTGCAACGTGCCGCCACCCTGCGCAACCACGCCGGCCAGCCTGCCTTTCCGGGCGGCGCGGCCGACCCGGAGGACGCCGACGTCCGGGCCACCGCCCTGCGCGAGGCGAACGAGGAGGTCGGCCTCGACCCGTCCAGCGTGACCGTGCTGGCCGAGCTGCCGAAGCTCTGGATCCCGGTCAGCGACTTCGTGGTCACCCCGGTGCTGGGCTGGTGGCACGAACCGCACCCGGTGCACCCCCGGGAGCCCGCCGAGGTGGCGCACGTGGCCCGGTTGCCGGTCAGCGAGCTGGTCGATCCGGCCAACCGGCTGCAGGTCCGCCACCCCAGTGGCTGGATCGGGCCGGCGTTCTCGTCGCGCGGCATGCTGGTCTGGGGCTTCACCGCCGGTGTGCTGGCCACTCTGCTCGAGATGGGCGGCTGGGCCCGCCCGTGGCCGCACGGCCGGGTGGTCGAGTTGCCGCCGACCGGGGCAACTCCGGCACCGTCGGCCGGCACCGACGATGTCGACGAGACAGCCGTGCGCTGACGCACGGTCACCTTCCGCAAGCGATGGTCATCTGGCGGGCGCACTGCCCGTACGCTTGACCCGTGTCCGTCGTGGATCTCGTCCTGCTGCTGCTCATGCTCGTGTTCGCGATCAGCGGATACCGCCAGGGCTTCGTCATCGGAATCCTGTCGTTCTCCGGCTTCTTCCTGGGGGCGCTGCTGGGCCTCCAGCTCGGGCCGCTGCTGGCCCGGCAGTTCGTGGACGGCGGCACCCGCGTACTGATCTCGCTGGTGGTGGTCTTCGGGCTGGCCGTGGTCGGTCAGGCGCTGGCCGGCTGGCTCGGCTCGCACCTGCGCAAAACGATCACCAGTGAGGTGGGCAAGCGGGTCGACGACGTCGGCGGGGCGTTCGTCTCGCTGTTCGCGGTGCTGCTGGTCGCCTGGCTGGTCGCCGTACCGCTCGGGTCGTCCTCGCTGCCCTGGCTGGCGGCCTCGGTGCGCAACAGCGCGTTGATCACGGTCGTGGACCGGGTCCTGCCGGAGCGGGCACAGCAGCTCTCCACCGCGCTGCGGGACACCGTCGACACCAACGGCTTCCCGGACGTCTTCGGTGACCTCGCGCCCACCCGGGCCCGGCAGGTCGACCCGCCCGACCCGGCGTTGGCCGGCTCCCAGGTGGTGGTCAACGGCAAGCGGTCGGTGGTCAAGGTGCTCGGGTCCGCGCCGAGTTGCTCGCGTCGGATCGAGGGATCGGGCTTCGTGTACGCCGACGACCGGGTGATGACCAACGCGCACGTGGTCGCCGGTACCCGCTCGGTGGCGGTGGAGCTGGGCGGCGACCGGTACGACGGCCAGGTGGTGGTCTACGACCCCGACCGCGACCTGGCCGTGCTGCACGTCCCCGGGCTACCCGGCCCGTCGCTGCGGTTCGCCGCCGGCAACGCGGGCAGCGGCTCCGACGCCATCGTGCTCGGCTTCCCGCTCGACGGTCCGTACAACGCGCAGTCGGCACGGGTACGCGACGTCGACCGGATCACCGGCCCGGACATCTACTCCTCCGGCGACGTCACCCGGGAGATCTACACGATCCGGGCGCTGGTCCGCAGCGGTAACTCCGGCGGCCCACTGCTCTCGGCCAACGGCCTGGTGCTCGGCGTGATCTTCGCGGCGGCGGCCGACGACCCGAACACCGGGTTCGCGGTGACCGCGGCCGAGGCCCGCCCGGTGGCGTTGGCCGGCGCGGAGCGCACACGGGGTGTCGGCACCGGCGAGTGCACCTGACCGCCGTCCCGGGTCAGCTCCGGGCCGGCGCGACCGACCGGCCTCCGGCTCTGGGCAGCGCGGCACGCCCCCAGCGCACGCTCCGGTCCAGCACCGAACGGGCCATGATCGCCACGCAGGTGCCGCCGTTGACAAACGACGCCAGCACGTCGCTCGGGTGGTGCATCCCCCGGTACATCCGGGTCAGAGCCACCCCCAGCGGCACCATCAGCAGCAGCGTCCACCAGGCGACCTTCGCCCCGGTACGCCGCGACCGGAGCGCCATCAGCACCGCGATCCCGACGTAGAGCGCGACCGCCGCCGAGGTGTGCCCGGACGGGAAGCTGGACGTGGGCGGTGAGACGTCCATGTGCTCCACCGCCGGCCGCTGCCGGTCGATCACCATCGTGGTGAGCAGGAACACCAGCGCCTGGGCGGACACGGCCGCGCACAGGAACAGCGGCTCCCGCCACCGACGCAGCCAGAGCCGCAGTGCCAACGCCACCAGCACGGTGACCACGACGATCATCTGCGTGCTGGCCAGGGTGCTGAACACCAGCGACACGGCGTTCCAGCCGGCGGTGCGGTCGCCAGCCAACTCCCGGTTGACCGCGTCCTCCGCCGTCAACGGCCAGGTCCGGGCGAACACCCGGGTGACCAGCACCCCGAGCAGCAGCATGACGCCGAGCAGGAGGGACACCGGCAGCAGCACCCGCCGGAGGATCTGGAGCACGGTGTGGGACATGAGCGGCCAAGTACCCGATCGGCCTCGTCGGCACACACCTCAGGTGTCGTCCGGGTGCCGCTCGATCTCGGGTGCGACGCCCTCGCGGGCCGGATGGACCGGGCGCAGGCCGGTGTGCGCCCGCCAACTGGTGAACGCGGCCGTGGTCGCCGCGATCACCGCAACACCGAGCAGCCAGCCGCCGAGCACATCGCTGGCGAAGTGCACGCCGAGCGCCACCCGGCTCACGCCGGTCAACACGGTGACCAGCACCGCGGCGACCCAGAGCACCACCCGCCACACCCCCCGACCGGCGTACGGCAGGAACACCAGCAGCAGCACCCCGGCGGCCAGAGTGGCGTTCAGCGCGTGCCCCGAGGGGAACGAGTAACCGGCCGCCCGGGCCACCGGGTCGAGCAGATCCGGTCGATCCCGGCCGACGAGCAGCTTGAGCAGCGGACCGAACAACCCACCCACCACCAGGGTGGTGGCCGCCCAGAATGCCAATCGGCGGGCTCCCCGGCGCAGCAGCCAGATCACCACGAGCAGAGCGACGGCCCGCAGCGGCAGCGGCGCGAACACCTCCGACCAGACCCGCATCAGCGTGACCCAGACCGGGTGGTCGACCGCATAGCCGTGCAGCACGTCGGTGATCGCCCCATCCAGCCGGTGCAGAGGCGCCCACGCCCCGAGCACCAGCAACGCGAGCAGCGCGAACGGCACCAGCACCAGGAACGCCGCGGACGCCGCGAGGGTCAGCCGCAGGCCCAGCGAATGGTCCGGGTCGAGGCGGCGGCTCCGCCAGGACGTGTGTCGGGCGGGGTCGACGGTGCGTAGGCCGGGCGTACTCATGCGGCCGGTTCTACCCACCATGCGAAGCGGTCAGGCATGCTCGCGCGGTCTGGATCAGCGGACCCGCTGGCGGAACCGGCGCACCATCAACGCCGCGCCGGTGACCAGAGCGACGAAGATGGCCGCCCCCGTCCAGAGCCGTTCCGGCGCCGAATCGTCCTGTGCACCCGCCGGCCGGGCCGCCCACCGGGTCTGCTGCCGTGGGGCGGTGAGACCCAGCGGGTCGGTGCCCGCGCCGGCCACCCGATCGTCGTCGGCGGAACCGGGGGCGGGGCCGAAGCCGACCACACCCGGTGACGTCTGGTCGTCCAACGGGTTGGCGGTCACCGGCGGCACGTCCGCGGTCAGAGCCGCGACCGGGTCCACCACCCCGTACCCGAAGCGGTCGTCCCGCCCGGTCGGGCCGAGGTCACGCGCGGTGGCCAACAGTCGGTTGACCACCTCGCCGGCGGGCATCTGGGGATAGCGGGACCGGACCAGTGCGGCGGTCGCCGCCACCAGCGGGGCGGCGAAGCTGGTGCCCTGCACCCGCCAGTAGCCGCTCGGGGGACGGGCGCCGACCAGCCCGGTGGCGGGGGCGGTGAGCACCGTCGCCCGACCCGTGATCGAGCCGGACCACAGGTTGTCGCTGCTGCGCTCAAGCCCCGAGACCGCGATCACGCCCGGCTCGCGGGCCGGGTACCAGACCTTGGAGTTGCTGGAGGTGGCCAGGTTGCCGGTGCAGGCGACCACCACCACGTCCCGGACGAACGCGTAGTCGAGCGCCGCGGCCAGCGCCGGGCTGTCGCCGCCGCCGCCGAGCGACAGGTTGATCACGCGGGCGCCGTTGTCGACCGCCCAGCGCACTCCCTGGGCGACGATCAGCGCGTCGTCGTAACGGTTCTGGTCGTCGAGCACGCGTACCGGCAGGATCCGTGCGTCCGGTGCCAGGCCGACCACGCCGCGCTTGTCGTCCTTCCGGCCGGCGATCAGGCCGGCCACCGTGGTGCCGTGCCCCACCGGGTCCGGGCCGGCGCCGCCCTCGGGGCCGACCAGGTCCCGACCGGACAGCACCTGGCCGACCAGGTCGGGATGGTTGGCGTCCACCCCGGAGTCGACCACCGCGACGGTCACGCCGCGCCCGGTCGAGGTGCGCCAGGCCGTCTCGGCTCGCAGCTCGTCGAGCTGCCACTGCTCGTCGCGAACCTGGTCGCCACGGGCCAGGCTGTCGGCGGGGGCGAACGCTGCCGGCGCACCGGCGAGTTGGCCGCCGGCGGCGGGCGCGGTGGCAGGCACGGCGGCGGCCGGGGCGACGACGGTGAGCACGGCCGCCACGCCGAGCAGCGCCCGCGCGGTAGCCCGCAGGGTCGCTGCCGGACCGCTGTGCCGAACCCCAGTCACATCCTCAGCCATTCATCCCAACGGAACCATGACGATCGGAGAATAACGGTTTCCCCGGGTGTCACGGGGAGAACCGCAGAGACAGGTCATGGCGGCGGCAGATGAGCGAGCTGAACGAGGCGTACGCCCTCCCGCCGGGTGACCAACCGCGCACGGCCCGGCGGCAACGGTCCAGGACGGACCGGACCGACCAGTGCGCCCTCGTCGGGGCTGCCTGCCATCACCAGACCGGCCGTGGAGAGTTCCCGTAGTCGCTGCACGACCGGTTCGTACTGGGCTCGGCCCGCGCCACCGGAACGGCGGGCCAGCACCAGGTGCAGCCCGACATCCCGGGCCCGCGGCAGGTGCTCCTCCAGAGCCCGCAGCGGGTTCGCCGGCCCGGCCGCCACCAGGTCGTAGTCGTCGACCAGTACGAACAGCTCCGGCCCGGACCACCAGGACCGGTCCCGTAGTTGCTGCGCGGTGACCTCCGGGCCCGGAGCCCGCCGCTCCAGGTAGCCGGCCGCCGACTCGACCAGGTCGGCGGTGTGTGCCGCGGCCGTGCCGTACCCGATCAGGTGCGGCGTCTCGATCGCCCCGAGCAGGCTGCGTCGGTAGTCGACCAGGATCACCCGGGCCTGCTCAGGCGTGAACCGAGTGATGATCGAGGTGGCCAAGGCGCGCAGGAACGACGACTTCCCGCACTCCGCGTCCCCGAAGACCACGAAGTGTGGCTCGACGGCGAAGTCGAGCAACACCGGGCGCAGGTCCGCCTCGGCGACCCCGATCGGTAGTCGCAGCCCGGTCGTCGCGGCGAGGTCCAACTCGGCGTACGGCAGCACCGGCGGAAGCATCCGGACCCGGGGAGCCCGAGGGCCCGCCCAACTGCCCGCGACGCGTTTGACCAGGTCGCCGGTGTCCCCGCCGGCGGCGGCGAGCTGCGGGAGCGCGGTGAGGAAGTGCAGGCTCTCGGCGGTCACGCCCCGACCCGGCCGCTCCGGCACGTTCGCGGCCGCCCGTCGGGCCACCAGCGAGTCGGCCGGGTCGCCGAGGCGCAACTCCAGCCGGGAGCCGAACAGGTCCCGGATCGCCGGGCGGAAGTCCAACCAGCGCAATGCCGTGGCGACCACGTGCAGCCCGTACGACAGGCCCCGGGTGGCCAGGTCGGTTACCAGCGGTTCCAGGTCGTCGTACTCGCCACGGACCGTGCTCCAGCCGTCGATCACCAGGAACACGTCGCCGTACGGGTCGGTGCCCGGCTGGCCGGCCGTACCCACCGCGGCCCGTCGTTGCCGGTACGCGGCCATCGACTCCACGCCCAGCTCGGCGAACCGGCGTTCCCGCTCGGTCAGCAGGGTGGTCATCTCGCCGACGGTGCGTCGGACGGCGGTCGGGTCGGAGCGCCCGGTCACCCCGCCCACGTGCGGCAGATCGCGCAGCGCGGCCAGCCCGCCGCCGCCGAAGTCGAGGCAGTAGACCTGCACCTCGGCCGGGGTGTGGGTGAGCGCCAGCGCGCAGATCAGCGTACGCAGCGTGGTGGACTTGCCACTCTGCGGCGCACCGACCACCGCCACGTGCCCGGCCGCGCCGTCCAACGCCAACCACAGCAGGTCCCTGCGCTGCTCCAGCGGCTTGTCGACCAGAGCCACCGGAACCCCGAGCGAGCCGTGCAGCTCCGGGTTGCCCACGGTGAGCCCGCGCGCCGGGTCCACCTCGACCGGGCCGAGCAGCTCGTCCAGGCCCGATGGCTGGCCGAGCGGGGGGAGCCAGACCTGGTGCGCGGGCGGGCCCTGCCCGGCGAGCCGGTCGACCAGCAGGTCGAGCAGGGTCTCCCGGCCGTCGTCCTCCTCGGCCACGACGGGTACGGCCGGGGTGGCCGGCTCGGGCACCGGTACGACGTGCGTGGTGAAGGTACGCAGGCGGGCTCCGCCACCGGTGGCGGAGCCCGCCGTGGCGGCCCGTCGGCGGACCGCGCCGGAGACGTACGCGGCCTTGAACCGGGCCAGCGGGTCGGTGCCGGCACGGAGGTAGCCGTGACCCGGCGAGCGGGGGAGTTCGTGCGCGTCCGGTACCCCGAGCACGGTGCGGGACTCCAGCGCGGAGAAGGTACGCAGCCCGATCCGGTACGACAGGTGGGTGTCCAGACCTCGCAGCCGCCCCTCCTCCAGGCGCTGGCTGGCGAGCAGGAGATGCACGCCGAGCGACCGGCCCAGCCGGCCGATCTGCACGAATAGGTCGATGAAGTCGGGCTTGGCCGACAGCAGCTCGGAGAACTCGTCGCAGACCAGCAGCAGGGACGGCAGCGGAGCCAGCGGGCTACCGGCCGCCCGGGCCCGTTCGTAGTCGCGCACGCTGGCGAAGTTGCCGGACCGACGCAGCAGCTCCTGCCGGCGGATCAGCTCCCCGTTGATCGCGTCGACCATGCGGTCGACCAGTGGCAACGCGTCCGCCAGGTTGGTGATCACGGCGGCGGTGTGCGGCAGCCGGTCGAACGAGGCGAAGGTGGCACCGCCCTTGAAGTCGACCAGCACGAAGTTGAGCTGCTCGGAGCTGTGCGTGGTGGCGAGCCCCAGCACCAGGGTGCGGAGCAGCTCGGACTTGCCGGAGCCGGTGGCACCGATGAGCAGGCCGTGCGGGCCCATCCCGTCCTGGGCGGACTCCTTGAGGTCCAGCTCGATGGCACCACCGTCCGCGCCCACCCCGATCGGTACCCGCAGCCGGTCGCGCGCGGAGCGTGGTCCCCAGCCCTGCTCGGCCGTGAAGCTCTCCGGGTCTCCCAGGCCGAGCAGATCGGGTAGGCCCAGCTCGGCCTGGAGCGGGGCGTCCGGGCCACGGGCCACACCGGCCAGCCGCAGCGGTGCCAACCGCCGGGCGACCGCCTCGGCGTCGGCGGGGTCGAGCTGGTCGGCGGTGCCCACCTCGGCGTGCCCCTCGACCGAGAAGGAGTGCAGCCGTCGGCCGCGCAGCTCCAGTAGCAGCGCGTACCGGTCCAACAGGCGTGGCGGTGGGGTGTCCAGGTCCAGGACGGTGACGGCGTCGATGCCACCGTCGCCGGTCAGGTCGGTGGCGCCGGTCAGGTCCCCGCCGTCGAGGACCACCACCACGTGCGGGCCGTCGGTGGCCGGGCCGGTCGGACTGAACCGGGACCGACTGGCCAGTACGTCGGCCAGCAGCCGTTCCAGTTCGGCGGCCGAACTGGTGACGAGTCGTAGCGGGCCGAGCGCGTCCACCTGGCCGGGATGGTGCACGTGCGGGAGCCACTTGACCCACTCCCAACCGGCTCGGCGTTCCGGCCCGGCACAGACCGCGACCAGCAGCTCGTCGGGGGCGTGGAACACGGCGAGCTGGGTGAGTACGGCCCGGACCAGGGCCTGCGCCGCCGGGTCGCCGGTGGGTGGGCCGCCGCCGGTCGGGGCGGTGCCGCCCCCGGCCCGGCCGGCGGTCCGCACGTGCACCCGGGCGAAGCTGCGCAGGGACAGCGCCACCGGCAGGTCGGGCACCACGGAGTACGCGTCCAGAAAGCGGCGCAGCGCGCCCGCGGTCATCGGTTCCAGCTCCTCCAGCGGCCGGGTGACCGGCGCGACGAGCGGTGTGGCCAGGGTCTGCGGCCCGACGGCGACCCGGACCACCGCGAAGTCCGGATCGGTCGGGCGTCGCTCCCAGACCCGGTGACTGTCCACGGTCGACCACAGGCGTCCCGGGTCCGGGTGCCGGTAGTAGAGCCCGGCCCGCTGCTGCCCGGCGGTCTGCCGGACCCGGCGACGCAGCGTCGCCAGGTGGCGCAGGTACTCCCGTCGGGCGGCCATCATCTCGGACTTCTTCGGAGTGCCCGAGGCGCTGCCCCACGAGTTCACCAGCATCGCCAGCGAGGACAGCCCGAACATCCCGCCCACCACGTACGAGTACGCGCCGCCGCCACGGCCGAACATCATCGCCATCGCGACCGTGCCGCCGAGCATGGGCAGCAGCATGAGGAGCTGCTGCCACCGCCCGCCGGTCACCGCGGGGATCTCCGGCGGCGCCTCGACCGGCAGTTCGCCGGTCGGAATCTCCGGCGCGGGCCGGCGGGGCGGGCGCTTGATGACGACGGTGGACACTCGGCCTCCTGACAGCGGTAAGTAACCCGAGCCTGGCTCATGGTAGGTAAAGTCCTGTCGTCCGCGCAGCCTCCGATGCTTCTCGATATGGAGATCAGTCGATGACAACCGGGCTGGCCCGCGTCACCATCAGCGCGCCCCAACGGCGGGTGGACGTCGCCCTGCCGGAGCAGGTGCCCCTGGCCGAGTTGCTGCCCGACGTGCTCCGGCACGCCGGAGAGGGGCTGGCCGACGACGGCGAACGACACGGCGGCTGGGTTCTGCGCCGCACCGACGGCGCGCTGCTCGCGACCGCGCAGGCGCTGCTGCCGCAGGGCGTACGCGACGGTGAGGTGCTGCACCTGGTGCCGGCCCAGGCCCACTGGCCCGAGCTGGAGTACGACGACGTGGTGGAGGCGATCGCCGACGGCGCCCGCCGCCGGGGCGGTGCCTGGTCGCCCGCCGCCACCCGGGTGGCGGCCCTGAGCGGTGCGGCGGTGCCGCTCGCCGTCGGGCTGCTCGCCCTGCTCGCCAGCGGCCCGGCGCACCGGGGCGGCTGGCCGGCGGCGACGGTGGTGGCGCTGCTGCTCACCGTGGCCGGCACGGTCGCCTCCCGCGCCAACGGTGACGGTGCCGCCGGAGCGACCCTGGGCGGCTACGCCCTGCCGTACGCGTTCGCGGCCGGAGCCCTCGCGGTCGGCTCGGGTGATCCGGTCGGGCCGTTCGGGCCGGCGCGCTGGGTCGGCGCGCCCGAACTACTGGCCGGTTCCGTGGCGCTGCTGCTGGTGGCGCTGCTCGGGCTGCTCGGCGTGGCCAGTCGGTTACGGGTCTTCGTGGCCGGCGTCACGGTCGGCCTGGTCGGTGCCGGCGCGGCCCTGGGCGGGCTGCTGCTGACCCCAGCCGGCACGGCTGCGGTGCTGCTCAGCGCGCTGGTCTTCGCCGTCGGGGCGATCCCGCTGCTGGCCATCAGGTTGGGCAAGCTCCCGTTGCCGCCGATCACGCTGCCGACCACGGCGCCCGACGCGGAGCCGGGACGGGCCCGGGACCTGCCGGACCGAGGTCGGGTGAACGCGGCGGTGGCCCGCACCGAGGAGATGCTCACCGGGATGCTGCTCGGGCACGCCCTGCTCGCGGTGGCCGCGGCGGCGGTGCTCGGGGTGGCCGGCGGGACGGCCGGGCGGGTGCTGGTCGCGGTGGCCTCGGCCGTACTGCTGCTGCGGTCGCGGCTGTTCGTGGCGCTGCGGCACCGGGTGCCGACGGTGCTCGCCGGTCTCGCCGGCTACGCGGTACTGGGTGCGGTGCTGGTCGGTAGGGCCGACGACACCGGTCGGCTCGCGCTGGTCCTCGGCGGGACGGCGCTGGCCCTGGTGGCCGTCGCGGCCGGCACCGGGTACGCCCGCCGACCGGTCTCGCCGTACCTGGGCCGAGTCGCGGACCTCACCGATACGGCGCTGGTGGTCGCCGTGGTGCCGGTCGCCTGCGCGGTCCTCGACCTGTACGACCGGGCCCGAGGGCTGCTCGGTTGAGCGACCCTCGGGCCCGGTACGTCAGTGCTCGTCAGTGTGCGGCGTCGCCGTGCGCCTCGGCGTCCTTGGCCCGCTGGTAGGAGGCCCGGATCTCGGCCTCGGCCTCGGTACGGCCGACCCAGGTCGCGCCCTCCACCGACTTGCCGGGCTCCAGGTCCTTGTACACCTCGAAGAAGTGCTGGATCTCCAGCCGGTCGAACTCGCCGAGGTGGTGGATGTCGCGCAGGTGCTCCTGGCGGGGGTCCTCGTAGGGCACGCAGAGGACCTTGTCGTCGCCGCCCTTCTCGTCGGTCATCCGGAACATGCCGATCGTGCGGCAGCGGATCAGGCAGCCCGGGAAGGTCGGCTCGGGGACCAGCACCAGCGCGTCCAGCGGGTCGCCGTCCTCGCCCAGCGTGCCCTCGATGAACCCGTAGTCGGCCGGGTACTGGGTGGACGTGAAGAGGGTGCGGTCCAGCCGAATCCGGCCGGTCGCGTGGTCCACCTCGTACTTGTTCCGGTGACCCTTGGGGATCTCAACCGTCACGTCGAAATCCATCTGCACGCTCCCTCGTCTGCCCACGCTGGCTAACGGAACCACTGGCGCCCCCCGGACAGGTGAATGCCCACCCGCCGACTCCGGCCGCCGCATAGTCTTCGGACCGAAGTAGTGTCACCCAAGCCGATTTTCGCTGGGGGAGGAGGGGGTCGTGGGGAGGGAAGATTCACACTACCGCCCGGACGGGAGCGACGGGCAGGGGACCGGCCGATCCCGCTCCGGCGGCGCCACCGGGCGGGTCCCGGTGCCCGAGGCCCACCTTCCCCGTACTCCCGAACCACCGGCCGACCAGCAGGCCCAGGCAGCGGAGACGCTACCCGACCGTCCTCCGCCGCCGCCGTGGCGCCCGCCCGTCGGGTCGGCTCCGGCCGGCCCGAGCAGCGGCCGCTTCCCGGTCCTCGGCGGCGACCGGCCCGTGAGCCCGCCGGCGGTCGGCAACGCCGCGGTCCCGGCCAGCCCGGCGCCGGGTGTCCCGTCGTCCGGTGCCGGCCCGACGGCCCCGATCCGCACCGACCCCCCACCGCTGGGTCCGCCGATCTCCGCGCTGCCCGCACCCTCCGATGCCACACCTCCGTCCGGGCCCTCCGGCGCCACGCCTGCTCCCGCGCCCACCGCCCCGCGCCGCCTGCGGCGGCTGACCCTGGTGCTGGCCGTCGTGCTGGTGCTGATACTCGCTGGCGTCGGGATCGTGGTGACCCGGCCCGGCCCGGTCGCCGGCTGGCTGGGCGACGACGCCGCGCCGGCGCCCGTCGCCGCCGGTGTGACCCCGGACCCCGACCCGTCGGACGTGCTGGCCGGCCCTGACCAGAACGCCCCGGTGCCCAGTCCCGAGGGGGTACGTGCCGCGCTGGACCCGCTGGTCGGCGTCGCCACCCTGGGCGACCGGGTGAACGTCTCGGTTGCCGACGTGGCCACCGGGCAGACGCTGTACGCCAAGGGAGCCGACAACGGAACCGTGCCCGCCTCGGTGACCAAGCTGGCGACCGCGGTGACCGTGCTGGCCGCTCGTGGGCCCGCCTATCGGATCCCCACCCGGGCGGTGGCCGGCGCGCAGCCCGGTGAGGTGGTGATCGTCGGTGGCGGCGACCCCACTCTGGCGGTCGACAAGAAGGGCTACTACCCGGGCGCGGCGCGCCTCGACGACCTGGCTGCCCAGGTGCGTACCGCCCTCGGTGGCACCGCCCCGACCAGCGTCACGGTGGACGGCTCGATCTACTCCGGCCCGGTCTACGGCCCGGGTTGGGATGCCGACATTCCCACCGGCGGCTCCGGTGGCGCGGTGACCGCGTTGATGACCGACGGTGCCCGTAAGGACCCGCGCGTCGAGCACGGCGCGGCCGAGCGGGTCCCCGAGCCCGACCTGGCCGCCGGTCGGTCTTTCGCCCGGCTGCTCGGCGTGCCGACCAGCGCCGTCAAACGGGGTACGGCACCCGCTCAGGGCGCGGTCGGTGGCACACCGGCCCCCGGCACCGAGTTGGGCGTGGTGCAGTCCCCACCGCTGATCCGGGTGGTCGACATCATGATCAGCGAGAGTGACAACCTGGTTGCCGAGGCGCTGGCCCGCCAGGTCGCCCTGGCCCGCAACGAACCGGCCTCGTTCGACGGCGGCGCCGCCGCGATGGACGCGGAGGTGGCCGAGCTGGGCCTGCCCGCCGACGAGATCACCCTCTCCGACGGCAGCGGACTGTCCCGCCGCAACCGGATCAGCCCGTCGCTGCTGACCGACCTGATCCGGCTGGCCGCCAGCCCGGACCATCCGGAACTGGCCGGCATCTTCGGCGGCCTGCCGGTGGGCGGCTGGTCCGGCACCCTGGACGAGCGGTATCAGGGCGCCCCCGGCACGGGCGCTGGCGCCGGCACCGTACGGGCCAAGACCGGCACGTTGACCAAGGTGCACTCCATCGCGGGCCTGGTCACCACGGCCGACGGTCGTCTGCTCACCTTCGCGGTGCTCACCGACAACGTGCCCGGCGGGCGGGAAACCGCCCAACCGGCGCTGGACCGGATCGCCGCCGCGCTGGCCGGCTGCGGCTGCTCCTGACCACCGCCGCCCCAGGGCTCCAGACCGGCGGCGGAGCCGCGACCGGTGTCGACGGCCAACGCGAGCCCGGGCCGGGGTGTTGCGGCGCGGGTACGGTGGGTCCATGGCGCAGTTCGTGGACTGGGATCTGGCCGCCGCCACCGCGGGGGCGTTGAGCAAGTCGGGCCCCCGGGTGTCGTACGCCGAGGCCACCGACGTGGTCGGCGACCTGCGCCGGCTGACCGAGGAGGCGGCCGGGCACGTGGCCGACTACACGGGGCTGCGGGCGCAGGTGGCGCACCCGGCGGTCCGGGTGGTCGACCGCCGGGACTGGGCCGCCGCCAACATCGCCGGGCTGCGTGAGGTGATCACCCCGCTGGTCAGCCGGCTCTCCGGTGACAAGCAGCCGGGTGCGCTGACCGAGGCGATCGGGTCGCGGCTGACCGGCGTACAGGCCGGGACCGTGCTGGCGTACCTCTCCGGTCGGGTGCTCGGCCAGTACGAGGTCTTCTCCGCCGACCCGGGTCAGTTGCTGCTGGTCGCGCCGAACATCGTCGAGGTGGAGCGCAAGCTCGGTGCCGACCCGCGGGACTTCCGGCTGTGGGTCTGCCTGCACGAGGTCACGCACCGGACCCAGTTCACCGCCGTGCCGTGGATGCGGGCCTACTTCCTGAGTGAGGTGCAGGCGTTCGTCGACGCCTCGTCCAGCGGCAGCGAGCACCTGGTCGAGCGGTTGCGGCGTGGGGTGGCCACCCTGTCCGAGGCGGTCCGCGATCCGGAGAGCCGCACGAGCGTGCTGGACATCGTGCAGACCCCGGCACAGCGTGCCGTACTGGACCGGCTCACCGCGTTGATGACCCTGCTGGAGGGGCACGCCGAATTCGTCATGGACGGTGTCGGCCCACAGGTGATCCCGAGCGTGGAGCGGATCCGGGCGTCGTTCAACCGACGCCGCGAGGCGGGCAACCCGCTGGAGAAGGCGATCCGCCGGCTGCTCGGGGTGGACGTCAAGATGCGCCAGTACGCCGAGGGGCGCAAGTTCGTGCACGGCGTGGTCGAGCGCGTCGGCATGGACGGCTTCAACTCGATCTTCAACTCGCCGCTCACCCTGCCCCGGCTCTCCGAACTCGGCGACCCGGACGCCTGGGTGACCCGCGTGCACGGCCCGGCCGGCACCGTCCCGGCCGCGGGCTGACCGTCCGCCGGTGGCCGCGCTCGCCCCGCCGGTGGCCGCGATCCGGGTGGCGGTCCGGCACGCCCTGACCGGTCTGCCGTCCGGCGGCCCGGTGCTGGTCGCCTGCTCCGGCGGTGCCGACTCGCTCGCCCTGGCGGCGGCCACCGTCTTCGTGGCACCGCGACTGGGCTGGGCCGCCGGCCTGGTGACCGTCGACCACGGCCTGCAGGACGGCTCGGCACAGCGCGCCGAGGCGGTGGCGACCTGGGCCCGGGAGGTCGGGTTCGCACCGGTGACGGCGGTACGGGTGGACGTGGCCGGGCGCTCGGGTGGGCCGGAGGCCGCCGCCCGGGAGGCCCGCTACCAGGCGTTGACCGAGGTGGCCCGGCAGCACGGCGCGGTCGCGGTGCTCACCGGGCACACCCGGGACGACCAGGCGGAGACGGTGCTGCTCGCGCTCGCCCGAGGCGCCGGCCCACGGGGGGTGGCCGGGATGCCCGACCGGCGGGAGCTGGCCGGGGTGCCGCTGTTGCGCCCGCTGCTCGCGATCGGCCGGGACCAGACCCGCGCCGCCTGCGTGGCGCTCGGGCTCCGTCCGTGGCAGGACCCGCACAACACCGACCCGTCGTACGCCCGGTCCCGGGTCCGCGCCGACGTGTTGCCGGCTCTGGTACGCGCGCTCGGGCCGGGCGTGCTGGACAACCTCGCGCGTACCGCCCGGCTGGTGGCGGCCGACAACGCCGCCCTCGACGAGCTGGCGGAGAAGGCGCTGGCGGCGGCCCGGCATTCCGAGGGTGGCCTCCGGGTGCCGGAGTTGGTCGGCCTGGCACCCGCGGTACGCGGACGGGTGCTGCACGCCTGGGCGCGTGAGCTGGGAGCCTCGCCGGGTGCCCTGTCGTACCGGCACGTCGCCGCGCTGGATGCCCTGGTCACCGCGTGGCACGGTCAGGGCCCGGCGGACCTGCCCGGCGGTGTCCGGGTGCTGCGTCACGCCGACCGGCTCGCGCCCGTCAACCCCACCGCTGAGTCGGGCGCCTGAACCATTCGGGGCGGCGGTCAGCCGCTGTGCGCGCGGTCCCGGAAGGTGGTCCGGTAGCCGTGCGGGGTGGCGCCGACCCGGCGGCTGAAGTGATGGCGCAGCGCCGCCGCGTCACTGAAGCCAGCCTGGTCGGCGACCGCCTCCACGCTCAGCGGGGTCTCCTCCAGCAGCCGGCGGGCGAGCAGCACCCGCTGGTTGGTGAGCCAGTCGTGCGGGGTGGTGCCGGTCTCGGCGCGGAACCGACGGGCGAACGTCCGCGGTGCCATGCCGGCCCGTGCCGCCAGCTCCTCCACCGTGATCGAACGGTCCAGGTGCCCCATCAGCCACTCCAGCACCGGCTCCAACGTGGGCGCCTCGGGGGCCTTCGGGATCGGCGCCTCGATGTACTGCGACTGGCCGCCGTCGCGGTGCGGTGGGACCACCATCCGCCGGGCCAGCCGGGTCGCCGTGGCCGAGCCGTGCTCCTGGCGGATCAGGTGCAGGCAGGCGTCGATGCCGGCGGCGGTGCCGGCGCTGGTGAGCAGTCGGCCGTCCTGGACGTAGAGCGAGTTGCAGCGCACCTGGGCGCGCGGGTGCCGGTGTTGCAGCTCGTCCACGTACCGCCAGTGGGTGGTGCACTCCCGGTCGTCGAGCAGCCCGGCCGCACCGAGCACGAACGCGCCGGAGCAGACGCTGAACAGGTACGCGCCGCGCGCGTCGGCCCGGCGCAGCGCGTCGAGCACCGGACCGGGGACGGTGGTGCCCTGGGTGTGCGCGGGTACGGCCACCAGGTCGGCGTCCTCGATCGGGGCGAGGTCGGCGTGCGGGGTGAGGTGGAAGCCGGACGAGGTGCGTACGGCGGCTCCGTCCGGGCTGCACACCTGGAAGCGGTAGCCAGGGAAACCATCCGCGGTTCGGTCGGTGCCGAACACCTCGGCGAGCACACCGAGCTCGAAGGGGGCGACCTGGTCGAGGGCGAGTACGGCGACCGAACGAAGCATGTGACGAGGGTAACCCGAGAGGTGGCAGGAAATCGATGGTCAATGGCATCGCTGCCACTGTCCGGTCGGCGCGAGGGGTCCCAGACTGGTGTCAGTCCGGTGCGCACCGGCGGCGAAACCGACAGCAATCATGCGAAAGCGAGCGCCGCCATGGAGTTCCTGCTCTTCCTCCTGTTCCTCGTCCTGCTCGTCGCCGCCTCGGCGGCCGGCCTCACCACGGACAGCCACGATTCGGCCGACTGGAAGCCAACCGACGACGGCCGCCGCTGGCGGTCGCGTACCAGCTGAGGTGCTTTGCGTTCTTTGCGGCGAAAATCCCCGGCGGGGCTGCGCCAAAAGGTGCGGCCCCGCCGACGGAGGCCATCCGACGTACGGCAGGCTAGGAGTCATGGCTGACGGCTCCTGGTACGACGCCGACATCGACCACGTGATCATCTCCGAGGCGCAGATCCGCGAAAAGACGGCGGAGCTGGCCAAGCAGGTCTCCGCCGACTACGCCCACGTGGGTGACGGACTACTGCTGGTCTGCGTGCTCAAGGGTGCGGTGATGTTCATGGCGGACTTCGCCCGGGCGCTGGGCCGCAACGGCCCCCCGGCCGAGCTCGACTTCATGGCCATCTCCTCGTACGGCCAGGGCACCACCTCCTCCGGGGTGGTCCGCATCCTCAAGGACCTGGACCGGGACATCGCCGGTCGGCACGTCGTGGTCGTCGAGGACATCGTCGACTCCGGCCTGACGCTCTCCTGGCTGCTGCGTTACCTGGAGTCCCGTTCGGCGGCGAGCGTCGAGGTGGTCGCGCTGTTCCGCAAGCCGGACGCGGTCAAGGTGCCGGTTCCGGTGAAGTACGTCGGCTTCGACATTCCGACCGAGTTCGTGGTCGGGTACGGCCTGGACTTCGGTGAGCGCTACCGGGAGCTGCCGTACGTCGGGGTGCTCAAGCCCGAGGTCTACGCCCGCTCCTGACGCCCGCCGGGGTCACCTCGGCGGTGGCGTGAGGCCAACTCGTATCGGCATCCGTCAAGCCGACGTTCAGCGCGCTCTCAGCTGTTCCGGTTACCGTGGAGCACGGTGGTGCGGAAGGCACCTCCGCGTACGACCCCTCGACCGCTGGACCGGGCGTTCGGGTGGCCGTGCCGGACTCCCCGCCACGCCGGTTTCTGCCCGGACCCGCCGTACGTTTCGGTGCGGGGCTGGCGAGCATGCTCGCGGTGCGCCTCGTCGATGGCGAAGGTGTGCCGAGTGCGGGGCTCGCAAGCTCACTCCTCGCGTACACGGTGTACCGTCGAATGACCGCGGCGCGGCAGTTTTCGCGCCTCGGGGTCGAGGCCGGCCCGCACGGCGGCTCCGGCCGCCGCTACGACGCGGCGACACCATCAGACGGTCAGGACGTCGATCAGGAGGATGCGGGCGCCCCGGCGCTCGACAACAGTATGGAACGTACGCGTTTCTTCCGCCGACCGGTGGTCTGGATCATCCTGGTCATCCTCGGCGCCGTTGTGCTCAGTCAGCTGTTCACCGCTGGTCCCAGCTACCACCGCGTGGACACTTCCGTTGCGCTCGACCAGCTCCACACCGCGCAGATCAACAAGGTCGTGTTCCAGGACAAGGAGCAGACGCTCCAGCTGGACCTGAAGAACAAGACCAAGTTCGGCGACACCACCACCAACAAGATCGAGGCCCAGTTCCCGTACCAGGTGGGCGACGAGGTCTGGAACCAGGTGCTGGACGCCAAGGCGGCCAACCGGGTCACCGGCCCGGCGGACGCCAAGGTCTCGTCGGACAGCATCTGGGTGAGCCTGCTGGTCAACCTGCTGCCGATCGCGCTGCTCGTGCTTCTGCTGCTGTTCTTCATGTCGCAGATGCAGGGCGGCGGCTCCCGGGTGCTCAACTTCGGCAAGTCCAAGGCGAAGATGATCACCAAGGACACTCCGAAGACGACCTTCGCGGACGTCGCGGGGGCCGAGGAGGCCGTCGAGGAGCTGTACGAGATCAAGGACTTCCTGCAGAACCCTGCGAAGTACCAGGCCCTCGGCGCCAAGATCCCGAAGGGTGTGCTGCTCTTCGGCCCGCCCGGTACCGGCAAGACGCTGCTGGCCCGAGCGGTCGCCGGCGAGGCCGGGGTTCCGTTCTACTCGATCTCCGGCTCCGACTTCGTGGAGATGTTCGTCGGCGTCGGTGCCAGCCGGGTCCGTGACCTGTTCGAGCAGGCCAAGACCAACGCGCCGGCCATCGTCTTCGTCGACGAGATCGACGCCGTCGGTCGACACCGTGGCGCCGGCATGGGCGGCGGCCACGACGAGCGGGAGCAGACGCTCAACCAGCTGCTCGTCGAGATGGACGGCTTCGACACCAAGGGCGGGGTCATCCTGATCGCGGCCACCAACCGACCGGACATCCTCGACCCGGCGCTGCTGCGCCCGGGCCGGTTCGACCGGCAGATCCCGGTGGACGCCCCCGACATGGAGGGCCGCAAGGCCATCCTGCGGGTGCACGCCAAGGGCAAGCCGTTCACGCCCGACGTCGACCTCGACGCGGTGGCCCGGCGTACCCCGGGCTTCAGCGGTGCCGACCTGGCCAACGTGATCAACGAGTCCGCGCTGCTCACCGCCCGCAAGGACCAGCGGGCGATCACCAACGACTCGCTGGAAGAGTCGATCGACCGGGTGATCGCCGGTCCGCAGCGACGGACCCGGGTGATGAGCGACCAGGAAAAGAAGATCACCGCGTACCACGAGGGTGGCCACGCGCTGGTCGCCTGGGCGCTGCCGCACGCCGCACCGGTGCACAAGGTGACGATCCTGTCCCGCGGTCGCTCGCTGGGCCACACCCTGGTGCTGCCCACCGAGGACAAGTACACCCAGACCCGCGCCGAGATGATCGACACCCTGGCGTACGCGCTGGGCGGTCGGGCCGCCGAGGAGCTGGTCTTCCACGAGCCGACCACCGGCGCCGGCAACGACATCGAGAAGGCCACCCAGTTGGCCCGCGCGATGATCACGCAGTACGGCATGAGCTCGAAGCTCGGTGCGATCAAGTACGGCACCAGCGGAGACGAGCCGTTCCTCGGCCGCAACATGGGCCACGAGCGGGACTACTCGGATTCGGTGGCCGCCGAGATCGACGGCGAGATGCGGGCACTGGTCGAGCTGGCACACGACGAGGCCTGGGAGATCCTGGTGGAATACCGGGACGTCCTGGACAGCATCGTGCTGGAGCTGATGGAGAAGGAGACCCTCTCCACGGCGGACATGGCGCGGATCTGCGCGCGGGTGGTCAAGCGTCCGCCGCTGGCGCCGTACAACGGCTTCGGCAAGCGGCAGCCCTCCACCGAGCCGCCCGTGCTCACCCCGGCCGAGAAGGACGCCCTCAAGGCGCAGGCCCAGGCCGACGGCGCGCAGGCGTCGGTCGGTGGTTCCAACAACTCGGACGGTACGCACTGAGTAGCGACCCGACGGCCAGCTCCCCCAACCGGGAGCTGGCCGTCTCCGCGACCGAGCCCGATTCGGACGACGGCCTCGACTACGTGGCCGCCCGGCTGATCAGCGGCAAGCTGACCGGCCGCCCGGTCGAGGATGCGATCGACCTGGGCCGGATCGAGAAGGCGGTACGGGAGATCCTGATCGCGGTCGGCGAGGACCCGGACCGTGACGGTCTCCAGCAGACCCCGGCCCGGGTCGCCCGGGCGTACGCCGAACTCTTCGCCGGCCTGCGGGTCGACCCGGCCCAGGTGCTCAGCACCACCTTCGAGGCCAACCACGAAGAGTTGGTGATCGTCCGGGACATCGACGTGATGAGCCTCTGCGAGCACCACCTGCTGCCGTTCCGCGGCAGTGCGCACATCGGGTACATCCCCGGCCCGGACGGTCGGATCACCGGCCTGTCCAAGCTGGCCCGGCTGGTCGAGGTCTTCGCCCGTCGGCCGCAGGTGCAGGAACGGCTCACCTCGCAGGTCGCCGACCTGCTCATGAGCAAGCTCGCCCCGCGCGGCGTCGTCGTCGTGCTCGAGTGCGAGCACATGTGCATGGCGATGCGCGGCATCCAGAAGTCGGGTGCCAAGACGATCACCTCGGCGGTACGCGGCACCCTCCAGCACGACGCGAAGTCGCGTGCCGAGGCGATGGCGCTGATCATTCCCCGCTGACACCCGTACGGGCGAACGGCCGGTCGACCCCTGTGGGGCGGCCGGCCGTCTCCAACAGCGACTGGTCAGCCGGCCAACAGGGCCAGCAGGAGGCCGGCCGTGACCAGCACCGCCGGCACCAGGCAGACCAGCGCGCCGAAGCGCACCGTGCGGTCCAGCCGCTCGCCCGGGGCGGCCCGGAACACCCGGCCGATCCCCACCCAGCCGGCCACGAAGGCGACCGCCGGCATCGGCAGCCCGCAGATCAACGCCGCCACGCTGGCCGGACCCGCCCCGGTCGCCAGGTACACCACGATCTGGATCAGTGGCACCACCAGCGCCAGCGGCCCGTACACCAGGAGGTTGCGCGGCCGAGCGGGCCAGGACCCGGGGTGGAGCCAACCGCGTACGGCCAACGCCGCGTCCGCCGCCTCGGCCCGGCTCCGTGCGGCCCGCAGCGCCGCCAGCACCGCCGCCGGGCCACCCGCCATCGACCGGGCCGCCTCGGTCAGCTCCGGCGGCGACGGCACCAGCGACATCGCCGGTACGCCCAGCTCCCGCAGCCGTTCCTGCTGGCTCGCCAGCCCGGTGCGGACCACGGCCAACTCCTCCCGGGCGGCCTCCGCCGACCGGGCCTGCTCACCGGCGGCGGACGCCGCACCACGGCGTACCCCGTCCAACTCGCGCGCGGCGGCGAGATACTCCGACCAGGCCGTGGTGGTGGGCTCCGCCGGAACCGGGGTGACGTCCCCGACCGGCTCGGCGGTCCGTTGCCGCCCCGGCCCGGTCACCGTCGTGCTCGGACCCATCCCGCCACCCCCCGTGCGCACCGCCGGATCACCCAGCCTCGTCCGCGAACGGCACCAGGACGGTGCCCCGCTCGTCCGGCCCGTCCCAGAGCACCGCCCGGTCGGGGCGTGCCCGCCACTCCACCGGCCGGCCGAAGACCGCGGTGAGCTGCGCGGTCGGCACGTCCAGCACGACCACGGCGGCGAGTTTGTCCACTTCGCCGTCCGGCTCGAGCAGCGCGGCGAACGGCGGCACCGCCCGCCACCAGCCCAGCAGGTGCCGACCCGCTGGAGGCCCGTCGCGCAGCAGCGCGCGGAGCCGGTCCGCTGGCAGCTCCCGGGGGCCCGGCCGGTCCAGGCCGAAGGCCACCAGGTAGGTCGGCAGGTCGTCATCCGTGTCCGCGAGCAGCGCCGACAGGTCCACCAGGGCGGCCGGATGCCGGGCCGACAGTTCGGTCGTCAACGCCTCCGCCAAGGGCCGGGCGCCCGGGTCCGGTGCCGCCACCAGGAACCGGGCGCTGCCCGGCGGATGATGGCCTGCGGTGCTCCGGGCCGCCGTCGCCAGCAGTCCGCCCGCCGCCGGGCTCGATCCCAACACCGCGAGGTTGCGTCCGGCCGCCGGCCCCAGTGGTACGGCGACCGTCGAGCGCACCACGTCCACCGCCCGGCCGAGAAGCGCGGCCGGCCCGTGCGCCTGGCCGGCCAGCGCCGCCCGGTGTCGCGGATCGTTACCCAGCACCGGCCGGGCATACCCGGCGAAGACCACCGGTGCCACCGAGCCGGCCGGCCGGGCCGCCCACAACTCGTGCCGCAACTGCTCCACGGCCTCCGGATGATCCTGCGGGTCCGGGTGGCGGACCAGCCGCTCGTGACCGCGGATCGCACCCCGAGGACCACCGAGACCACCGGCGGTGTTCACCACCGCACTGCCCACCGGCAGGCCGGCCGCCGAGTCGTTGGTCGGCTCCAGCACCGGGCTGCCGCCCGGCAACGCCACCCGCACCGGGAACTGCCCGAGCACCGAATCCCGGTGTCCTGCGTCCGCCCGGGCACTCAACCCCAGCTCGCCCGCGCCGGCCAGCACCAGGTGCACGCCGTACGCCCGTCCGGTGCGAGCCAGCCCGTCCAGCTGTACGGCCACCTCGGCGGCCAGTCGGTCCCGCTCGGCGAAGAGCAGCGGCAGATTCTCCAACACGCAGACGATCCGGGGCAGCGTCCGGTGCTGGCGCAGCTCCGCGAAACGTTGCCCGCCGGCCCGCGCCGCCGCGTCCGCCCGGCGCTGCACCTCGGCGGTCAACTGGTCGAGCAGGTCCCGCACGTACTCCCGGTCCGCCGCCATCGCGGCGGCCCGCACCTGCGGAATCCAGGACCGGTCCCGTTCGGTCTGGAGGAACTCCACGAAGGACTCGCCGTCGCCGAGATCCACCAGGTAGAGCGTGAGATCCTCCGGCCCGTACCGGGCCACCAGCCCGAGCAGCGCCGTGGTCAGGAACGCCGCGCGGCCCGCCCCCGACCGGCCGCTCACCAGCCAGTGCGGGGTCAGCTCGGTGAAGCCCAGCGGCACCGGCCGGCCCCCGGCGTCACCGACCGTGGTCGTCAAACCATCCGCCGAATCTGACTCCCAGAGCTGCTCACCCGTCGCCGGCAACAGATCCGCCAAGGCCAGTCGGGAACCCGCCTCCACCTGCGCCGCCAGCCGTCGGCAGACCGCGTCGACCAGCTCGGCTGGCGGGTCGGCCTCGACAAAGACCGGCGAGTTCAGCCCACCCGGCGGATCGACGCCCGGGCCGCCGAAGGACGACCCGGGCGGATCACCGAGCAGCGCGTACGCGTTGCGCAACACCAGCGGTGTGGCGTGTGGCAGCGGGGCACGGGCCGCGTACGGGCCGGCGGGTGGCCAGCCGGCGACCACCAGGTGCAGCCCGGCGATCGGCCCCTGCTCGGCCAGCGCCTCGATTCGTGCCAGATCGGTCGGGCCGGTCAGGTCCGGCAGTGCGGCGACCACCAGCAGCAGGGTCCGGTCGTGTCGGCGTCGCCCGCTGGCCCCCGGGGTGATCCACTGCTCCGCCTCGGTCAACACCGCGCGCAGACCCGCCACGTCCACGGCCGGAGGGGGGAGTAGACCGGCGTCGGCCAGCGCACCGAACGGAGTGAGCACGGCACCCGTGGCGTCCACCGCCCGCACCAGCAGCGCACCCGCCGGCGCCGCGCCCAACGACCGCAGCAGCACGGCGCGGAGCAGCCCGGCCACCCGCGGCTCCCGGGCATCGGCGTCCACGCTCAGATGCCCCGTACCGACCAGCGGCACCAGCGCGGGGAAGCGGGCGTCGTCCAACGGTGCCGCCGTACCGACCCGGACGAACAGTGGTGGGCCGTCGCCAGCGGGAGTGTCCACCGTGAGTGTGTCGAGGGCAGCCCCCGACCAGCCCGGAGCGAGCCGCGCGGCGACCACACGCAGCCGGTCGGCCACCTCGTACTGACGGCGCTGATCGGCCGGGGCCGGTCGGGTCTCGTCGAGGATGCCGGCGGCGGCGGTCGCGACGGCCGCAGCCCGGCGGTGCAGGGTCGCGGCGCGGTTCGTACGTGCCTTCGGACCGGCCACCGCATTCACCCCCTCTGCCCGAGGTTGGCAACCCCTCCCAAGCAGAGACGGTATCCCAGCCGGGACCACACCTCCGGGAGGTGCCACGGCGGTGCGCCGGTGTTGTCGGGGATCTCACCGGTCGGGAGGGGTCCGTCACGATCCGCTGGATCTGAGGCATTGGCTCCGGGGCGTCCAGCCGATAGCTTCAGGGGGTGGAATCAGTGCAGCCCCCCGCCGGTTCCCAGGTGTCCCGCGTACCGGCCCAACGGACGCCGTCCGAGCAACTGCTGCCGACCCCGGTAACGCCGGCGCCGCAGCCGCCGCGTCGCCGGATGCGGACCGTGCTCACGGTGGTCGCCGGGGTGCTCGCCGTCCTCTGCCTGGGCGGGGTCGCCGCCGGCTATGTGCTGTACGACCGCGCGTCCGCACCGGACCGCAGCGCACCCGACGTGGTCGTGGACAACTACCTGCGCGCGTTCCTCGTGGATCGCAACGACACGAGAGCCAAATTCTTCACCTGCGAAGGCGGCACGCAGTTGGATGCGCTCGTCACGTTCCGTACCGACCTCCTTGCACGCGAAGAGCAACTCGGTGTCACGATTCTGGTCTCGTGGGGAAGCCTTGACGTGAAAGATCAGGGCGATGCCGCCTCCGTCGTTACCGGCATCCGGCGCAGCGCCACGGTCGGTCAGACGCAGCAAAGTCTGACGGACACGTGGCAATTCAATGTCAAGAAGCAGGAAGGCTGGCGGGTCTGCGGTGCCGTCAAGATAAGTTGAGCGTCACTCGATCCAGAGCAGGTGGACCGGAACCTCCAGGGTGGTGGGTGGCTGGCCACGCCAGGCCCAGCGGTACCACTCCACCTCGGGCGTGATGCGGACGCAGATGTCTCCCTCGGCACCCGAATAGGTCTCGGTGACCGCGCGGAGATCGCGGTGTTCCACCGAGCCTTCGACATGCACCACGCGGCGCCCGGTCACCGCGTCCGCCTCGAAGACCGGCGTGGGGGCCCGATGGGCCGGACCGTCCAGCGAGACCAGCCGGATGCCGGTCTCCCGGGTGCCGTCCGGCACCGGCCGGTCGCCGAGCGTCTCCACCCAGACCCGCTCCACCGGCATCAGCGGCGCGAACACCTCGACCTGGTCGGCCTCGGCCCGGTACCACTCGTGCTCGGGGATCACCGGTACGTAGGTACGGGCCCCCTGGACGACTCGGTCGTCCGCCCGTAGGTCGCCCCGCCAGCCCAGCCCCGGTAGCCCGACCAGCACCCGTCGCCCGCGAAGCTCCACCCGGTCGGTGGCGGGCACGATCGACAGCGGTCGGGGCGGCCGAGGCGCCCAGTCGGGTTGATCGGCGAACGGGTCCGGCAACGGTCCGGTCATGCCTGTGTTGGCCTCACGCGGTGCCGCGCAGCGGGGCACCCCGCTCGCGCATGAACGGGATCGGGTCGACCGCACCGCGGCTGGACCGGTCGTTGCGCAGGTGCACCTCGAAGTGCAGGTGTGGGCCGGAGGAGTTGCCGCTGCTGCCGACCTGCCCGATCACCTCGCCGGCCGGCACGATCTGGTCGGGAGCCACCCGTGGGCGGACCACCATGTGGCAGTACCGGGTGATGTAGCCGCCGGCGTGCAGCAGGTCGACGAACCAACCGCAGCCGCCCTTACCCGGGTACCCGTCCACGTCGCAGTCCCGCCGGCCCCGGTTGTCCGGATCGCAGCGGGCGACCAGCACCCGGCCGGCCGCCGCGGCACGGATCTCGGTGCCTTTGCCCGCACCGATGTCGACGCCGTTGTGGCTGGGCCGATCGGAGGTGCGGAAGCCGGAGCCGACATCGCCCGGGATCGGGGCGGTCCAGCCGGAGGCGGCGATCTGGCCGCGCTCGGCCGCGTCGCAGATCGCCTTCCCGTTGATCTCGATGGTGCGGGCCGCGCCGCCAGCCAGCGCGTCGACGATCCGGCTGGCCAGATCCTCATGCTTGGCGTAGGCGTCCGGGTAGGCGCTGACCTGGACCTGCTGCGCGACCACGGTCAGCGGCCGGCGTTGCCAACTCCGGACCTTGACGAGCTTCTCGTAGAACTTGCGGGCTGTGTAGGCGGGGGTCATCCGCTCGGCGACCGTGCCCCACCCCGGCCGCTGCTGAAACAGGCCCAGCGAGTCGTGGTCGGCGCCGACGCCCTCGTGAGGGAGCGCCAGGGATTCCGGCACGTCGCTGTTGGCCAGGTTACGGAGTGCGGACTCCTGCATGGCGGTGGCCAGGGCGATCACCCAGCCCCGGGACGGCACCCCCAGGTCCTGACCGACCTTGATGATGATCGCGGCGTTGCGGATCTGCCCGTCGCCGTACTCGGTGAACCGAGGCAGCTCACCAGCGATGTCTACCGGACGGACCGGGCCGCAACCCCAGCCGGCCATGGTGTCCCCGTTCTCCGCGTCGCCGCCGAGGCCGCTGAGGAAGAAGGCCGCGGTGCCGCCGGTGCAACAGAGCAGGAGCAGTACCCCGGTGAGCACCGCGGCGATCACGCCGACCCGCGCCGGCCGGCGGAAGAAGCCGCCCCGGCCGGCGGTCACGGCCGCTCCCAATCGACCACGTCGACCAGCCATCCGCCCTCTGCGGCGACCAGTTCCAGCCGGAGCCGCCCGGTGTCCAGGGGCAGCGAAACCTCGACGAACGTCTCGGTACGCGACCGTACGGCCTGCGGGCCGGTGACCTCCTCGGCCGGCACGCCACCAGGGTCAGCGCCCGCCAGTTTCTCGGTGAGCGCCGGCGTGGACAACGGCCGCAGGTCGGCGTGCCACTGCTCGGCAGTGATGTCGGGGCCGCCCAGCCAGGCCGCGGCGAACCGGTCGGCGGTCTGCTCGGGGGTGCGGTCACCGGGCCGGGTGACCGGCGACGGCGGAGCCTCGGTCGAGATCGCGCCATCGTCGCCGGCCGTCGGGTCCACGGTGGTGATCGGTCGGTTGGGCCGGTTGCTCAGTCCGTCCGCCGGATCGGCCGGGTCGGCGACCAGCCGGGCTGCCCCGAGCACACCGAGGACGAGCACCGCGATCACCAGCGCCACCCCCAGTCGGGACCGCAGCGCCCGGGTGACAAGGAACTCCAGGGCCCGTCGCATCACCGTCACCGCGCCTCTGAGCGCACCCGGGGTCCGGTGCGGTCCGGGGCACGTTCGGTCGAGCCCGGTCGGTAGACCACGAACGACGGGTTCTCGGCCGGCACGTCCGGCTCGGTCCAGGTGGCCGGCTGCCGCCGGCGCGGCTGTGGCGGGACGGAACGGCCTCGGCCGCCGGGCGTCTCCGTCGGTGCCTCGTCGGCGCGCTCCCGACCGTCCGGGCGCCCGGCACCGGTGCGCGGGCTGTCAGTCGGGGCGCTCGGTGTCGTGACCGGATCCTCCCGTCGGGCCTCTGGACGCAGCCTGGTCTGCTCGGCGACCGGCGACCGGCGGCGTCCGCCCACCGGTTCCGCCGTGCCGCCGGGCTCCGCCACGTCCAGCCGCGCCGCAGTCCGCATGTCGCGGAAGAACCGGCGGTGCCAGGAGCCGGCCGAGCTGACGGCCTCGCTGCTGTCCTTGCCGCCGAGTTGGGTGATCCGACGGTAGGGCCGCAGTAGTAGCCAGCCCACCACACCGCAGAGCCAGACCAGCACCACCTGGAGCCAACCGGGCAGGGTCGGCGTACTCATGATCAGGTCGACCGCGAACAGGTAGATGGCCGCCCCGGTGCCGAAGATCGCGATGTTGAACACCGCCGCCACGACGGCGTTCGCCAGCCGTCGCAGTCCGGCGCTGGCCGGTCGGAGCAGGCCGACGGTGCCCAGGATGGGTGCCGCGATCACCGCCCACCGGAAGATCAGGAAGCCCAGCAGCACCAGCAACGACGCGGTCAGGTCGAACATCGCGAAGAGCACCGAGGCCAGCACCGCGATGAACCCGGCGCCGACCCGGTCCATGTCCCGCACTCCCTGGAGGTACTCGTACGCCTCTGGGTCCTCGGTCTGGATCTGCTGGGCGACCCGGGCCCACTGCTGCTGCTTGGCCTTGATCGTCGCTTCCCGGGTGGCCGGGTTGGCGCGAAGCTTTTCAGCCTCTTCCCAGGAGAGTGCCTTGGCGTCGTAGAGGGCCGGGCCGTACTTGCGGGCGGTCTCGCTGTCCGCCGAACCCAACACCCCGCGGAGCCAGTTCCGGTAGAGCATGGTCTCGGTCGCGGTGTCACTGGCTCGGACGGCAGGTGTCCGGAGATCTTTGCACCGGTTGGGGTCAATGCACTGGTCTGGCGGCGGCTCCTTCGCTTGCGGACCTACAGCGTCGTGCACCACTCCGAGACTGGTGACTAGGGCACCGTCCGCGATATTCGCCGACTTGACCGGCCAAGCGGCAAGAGCGGTAACCGCGACCATTACCAGCAGCGCCCAGCCCGCAGTGGTCATTGCATTGCTCATGTCTGACTGGCGGGAGCGCCACAGCAGATAGAGCCCAACCACACACAAGGTGACAATGCCGAAGACGCTGAACACCTTCTCGTAGACGGCCTTGGTTGCCGTGTCTACCAGTGGATCAGCCCAGCCCCACATCGAACCGGGGTCCCAGGCGCGCTCCCGGAGGGCGTTCGACGCACCGATGATGGCCGTGGCGACCATGAACTCGCCGTTGGCGACGGTGGTGGTGAACTTGTAATCCGGATGCAGCACGCTCGATGCGCAGCCACCGTCGATGTCGTAGGTGTTATAGCTGTAACCGCCGTAGCCGTAAAGGCTGTATCGGCCAGCTATTCCGTTCGCAGCCTCGGCTGGTGGCGCGGAGGCGAACCAGCCGGCGAGTCCGGAGTCGGGAGTGCCGGGGACCGGGGCGTTACGGCACTTGACCTCGTCCTCGCTGACCTCCTTGAGCTTCGCCACGCAGGCCCGGAAGTCGGCCTGCCACTCCTGGGTCGTGCAGAGGTCGGCGCGGGCCTGGGCTGCCGGTGGGGCGGCGGCAGCAGCCTCCGCGCCGATCAGCGGCCAGGTGACGGTGGCCCCGGCCAGTACGCCGAGGGCGAGCAGGAACGTCGTGATCCGTGCCCGGGCCCTCGCCATGTCACGCCTCCAGATCCGGCAGGGGGATGCTCGGTAGCACTCCGGCCGCCGCTGCGATCGCGGCGGGCGTGGTGTCGAGGTGGTCCAGCAGCCCGTCGACGTACGAGACGTCGACCCGAACCTTCTGCACCCGGCCGTCGACGTCCCGCATCACGAACTCGCGGAAGCCGAGCCGGGCTGCCGAGCTGGTGTCGGCGGCGGAGAGTGAGGCCAGAGTTGCCTCGTACCCGTCGTTGACCGGCACCCGCAGCAGGCGTAGAGCTTCGGAGGCGATCTCGGCGTCCTCGGCGATCCGGCCGACGAAGACGGTGGAGACGAGGTTCTGCACGTCGAGGCCGAGGATGTCGCGGGGGTTCTGTGAGGCGACGAGCGCGGCCAGGTTCCACTTGCGGGAGTCTCGGGCGAGTCGGACCAGGAACGAGCGCCCGGATCGCCACCCCTCCATGAAGTGCGCCTCGTCCAGGCCGACGAGTTTGCGGGAGGACATCGACCCGCCGTAGCAGCGGCGGACGGCGAGCCGGTGCGCGGTGTGCAGCATCGGCAGGGCGAGCGCCTCCTCGGCGGACCAGTACTCGCGTTCGATCTTGAGGTCGGGCAGTCGCAACCCGGCCATGGTGATCACCGTGAGTGCCGCGTCGGCGCCGAGCAGCCCTTCCGGTGGGCGGCCGAAGAAGAGCATGGCGAGGGGCATCTCTGCGGTGTCGAGCAGCAGGTTGGCCAGTTCCTTACCGGCATCGTCGTCGAGTCGCCCGAGGCAGCTGACCACGTCGTCCAGGGTGGAGGTCTCCTCTGCGGGGACCTGGCGGACCGCGTGCCGGAACAGGGTGGCGGTGGACGCCTCCCGGGCCACCTGCGGCGGTACCAGCATCATGCAGATGTCCTGGACCAGCATCCGACGCTCGGCCCGGGCGTTGGAGACCGCGATCTCGAACTCGCGGTCGCCGGAGGCCCCGGCGCCGAACTCACTGCGCAGTGGCGTCGGGATCAGCGAGTACGGGGCCAGCGTGCCGTGCTCCGAGCCGGTCAGGTTCAGCACCCGGGAGTACGGCCGAAGCTCGGGCATCGCGCAGAGTCGCGCCAGCGGCCCCGACGGGTCGAGGAGGGTCACCTGGACGCCCCGCCGGGCGGCCAGGTAGCCCAGCGCGCCGAGGAGGGTCGACTTGCCACCGCCCGGCTCGGCCACGAAGACGGCGAGCCCGGAGCGCTCCCGTACCTCCATGGGGAAGTGCAGGTCGAGGAAGACCGGGCGGCGGCAGGTGCCCGCGGTCCGGCCGATCAGGTCGCCCCGTCGATCGCCCACGTTGGAGGCGGCCTGCGGCAGTGCGGCGGCGAGGAGCGGGACGGGCATCCGGCGGACGTAGCCGGTGTTGGCGATCGGCTCGCCGGGGATGAACTCGCGGGCCAGCCAGTCCTGGTTCTTCGGGTGCTGGAGCGAGATTCGCAGCTCGCGGGAGTAGAGCTGGATGAGCCGGCGGGCCCGCTCCAGGCATTCCTCCCTGGTCCGGCCACCGACCGCGATCCGGTGCCAGCCGTGTGCGCGGGCCGAGTCGACCGGCAGCCCGGTGGTCATCTCGTCGCCGATGACCAGCGCCCGTTTCGCCAGCCGCTCCAGCTCCGGGGGCGCGTCGATGCCGTGCTCGGCGTAGTCGAGCTGCTGCGATCGGATCATCCGCAGTCGGTGTTCGAGATTGCGGAACGAGTCGCCGGAGCCGAGGATGTCGACCCGGGTGGAGATCTCCATGGGCCAGGGCAGCCGCTCGTGGAAGTGCAGCCAGGGCTCGTGCCGTTCGGGGATTTCCAGCGGCTCCATCCGTCCGACGGCGAGGACGGCCACGTGCCGTTCCTCGCCGGTCATCCGGTTGACCAGCTTCACCGTCGAGCCGTACGGGGTGCGGTAGCGCTCGACCTGCTCGGTGAGGGCGAGCAGGTCACCGCGCTCCCAGTGCCCGTCGGTGACCGGGGAGAGCGTGCCGGGCGGTGCCATGCACAGCGCCACCGAGCGGTAGAGCAGCCACTCCAGTTCCTGGGCGGTGACCCGCCGTCCGCGCATGCCGAACGCGCCGAGCACCTCGTCGAACTGCTCGACGGTGCGGCCCAGCTTGCGGCGTTCACCCTCGGCGGTGCCCCGGCCGAAGCTGCGCAGCAACCGTTCGGTGAGCGAGTCGCCGAGCGACCGGCGGGCGAAGGTGACACCCAGGTAGGTCTGGCCCTCGGCGTGGTTGACCGCCATCAGGTGCCGCTGGGCGGCGACCAGGTGGTCGGCCCAGCCGGTGGTGCCGGACACGTCGGGTAGCGGTGCCGGAGTGTGCGCGTCGATGGTGCGCGCCCACTCGTCGGCGGGGAACGGCCGGGTGGTGCGGCGTAGGTGCAGCCGGAAGCCGGCCAGGCCGGCGTACTGCTCCGAGATGGCCGAGAGCAGCGCCTCGCGTTCGGCGTCCGGCCGGAACGCCCAGCGCACCTCGGGCAGCCAGTACCAGGCCGTGACGGTGTTCGGGGTAAAGGTGAGGTGACCGGCGATCTCGGTGATGGCCAGCTCGACCGACGGGTCCCGATCCCCAAATTTGATCTTCGGGGCGCGGACCCGGGTGGGCCGGATCGGACGGTCGGGTCGGCTCGCGGCGCGTTGCCGGGGTGCGGCGACCTCCCGACCCGAGGAGTCGGCAGCAAGCGGTGTCGGCTGAGAACCGGCTCGGCGCGGTGCCCGCTCCAGGGCCGGACGGTCAGTGCGCGGTGGATCCGCAGGGGCCGCCGACCGGCCCGTAGGCGTGGCCGTCGGACGACCGACCGGAGCGGTGCCGGCCGATCGGGCGGCCGGACCGGGCGACGGGGCGGTGCCCTCTGCCGTCGGGCCGGGCCCGCTCGCTGGATGGATCATCGGCAGCCGGTCGCCGGCCTGGTGCGGCACCCGGGACTCGCCGGTCGGGTGGCCGCCGCCCCGTCGTGGCTCGACGGAACGTCCGCCGCCGGTGGGCTCGTCGGCGGGCGACCACGGTGGTTCCAACTCGGGTGCCCGGTCGGGCAGCCGGTGGGCGGGCAGGGCCGGCGCCGGCCCGGCGGCGGGTGGTTGCGGTGGGGCCGGCGGCTGTTCCTGGGTGCCCGGGCCGGCCGACACGGCCCGAGCCGAGCCGGGCCGGGACGCGCCGAAGAGGTCGAGGAAGGGGGAGTCGATGTCGGGGTTCTCGCCGGCCGTGACCGCGCTGGGCTCGGCGTGCGGCGTGCGGCGGGGCACCGGGCGGGGAGCCTGGAAGACACCGACCGCGCCGTGCCCCGGTGAGGTCACCAGCGCGGGATCGAGCGCCACCTCGTCCTCGTCTTCGGTGTAGTCGAACGACTGCGCACGGTGACCAGCCGGCACGCCTGGGCGGCCGGCCGGGGACCCCGGCGTGGAGGAGCGACTCATGCGACCGCCTCACCCGCATCGTGCGACGGACCGATCGGCGTACGCCCGGTCATGCCAGCTCCTCCCGGATCCTGATCCGACTGCCGACCAGGCGCGGGTCGCGCAGCTCGACCGCCGGCTCCCGGGTGCGTCGCCAGTCGGTCAGCGCGGTGCGGATGACCACTCGCGCAGGCCGGTCCGGGTCGACGTGCCGGAAGATGAACGACGTGGTCACGATGGCGAGTGCGATCTCCCAGGCGGGGAACAGCTCGACCGTCAGCGTGAACAGCCAGTGGATGAACATGTAGAGGGGGACGAGCAACATGAAGAGCCCGTACTGGGCGTACGGCAGGTGGACCGGAAGGGTGTAGCCGGGCGGCCCGAGGTAGACCAGGCGGGCCCGGTAGATGTCGTCGTCAGTGCGCAGCCGCATCTGGTGATCGCGCCTATTCGAAGATGAGGTCGATCAGGTAATCGCCGACGAAGAAGAGTGTGGCCGCCCCGGCGATGAAGGCCAGCCCGACGATGGCGATCGCTGAACTGGTCAGCACCTTGGAGATTTCGCCCCGGCTGGCGCGGCCGATGAAGATGACGCCCAGGACGGCGAGCAGGATCGGCGCGATCTTGCTGGCGAAGAAGGTGACCACACTGTTGGTGTCGATCCCCTTCGGTGCCGGCTCGGCGAGCGGAGCCGACGCCAGGGTGGAGAGCGCGTGGCCGACGCCGGACGACGCCGTCTCCATGAGCTCGAAGGCGATCACTGGAACCTCCCCATATCGCGGCCGGCGGTGCCGCGGCGGCGCAGTAGGCAAGCCTGGCGGGAAATGTGCTCACAGGGCGCAGCGTTCTCGACCCTGTGTTCGTTACTCACCACGGAGCGTGGTGAGCTTTGGGCGGTTTTTCCCCGCTTCGGCCCTCCCTCCAGGCTTCGCCATCTCGATGCTGGCCAATTCCAAAGCGTACGGCCCGGCCCGGATTGCGACAAGCCGCGAACGGGCTGCCCGATCGTGCCCGGATGACCGATCGTACACCTGTTCCAATTGGCACGTCAGGTGTGGTGGCGTGAGGGTCGACCCGGGTCGGTGGGTGCCGCCGTAGCGACCGGTACCGTCTAGTCGTGACCGATCTGGTACGGGCTCCGGGCCCGGTGGTGATGGGCGTCCTCAACGTCACGCCGGACTCCTTCTCCGACGGCGGACGGTACGCCGACCTCGACGCCGCCGTCGGACACGGCGTCCGTCTGCGCGATGCCGGGGCGCACCTGGTCGACGTCGGCGGGGAGTCGACCCGTCCGGGTGCCGAGCGGATCGACGCCGCGACCGAGGCCGCCCGGGTACTGCCGGTCATTCGCGAGCTGACCGCCGCCGGAGTGCCGGTCAGCATCGACACCTCCCGCGCACGGGTCGCCGAGGCCGCGCTCGGCGCGGGCGCGACGGTGGTCAACGACGTCTCCGGCGGGCTGGCCGACCCCGACATGGCCCGGGTGGTCCGCGACGCCGGCTGCCCCTGGGTGCTGATGCACTGGCGCGGTCACTCCCGCCAGATGCGCGACCTGGCCAGCTACACCGACGTGGTGGTCGAGGTCCGGGCCGAGCTGGCCCAGCGGATCGACGCGGCACTGGCCTCGGGTGTGGCCCCCGACCGTATCGTCATCGACCCCGGCCTCGGCTTCGCCAAGACCGCCGCGCACAACTGGGAACTCAGCGCCCGCCTGCCGGAACTGCTGGATCTCGGGTACCCGCTGCTCTTCGGGGCCAGCCGGAAGTCCTACCTCGGGCGGCTGCTCGCCGGGCCGGACGGCACGCCGCGGACGACGACGCAGCGGGAGGCGGCCACCGTCGCCACCAGCGTGCTGGCCGTCGCGGCGGGCGCCTGGGGCGTACGCGTACACGACGTGCGGGCCACCGCCGACGCGCTCGCCGTCTGGGCCGCCACCGGTGGCCCGCGCCTGGTCCCGGCGCACGCCGTCCGAGGGGAGAACTGATGACCGACCGGATCCAGCTCACCGGCCTGCGGGCTCACGGGCGGCACGGTGTGTACGACTTCGAGCGCGCCCAGGGGCAGGATTTCGTGGTCGACGCCGTCCTGGAGATTGACCTCGCCCCCGCCGCCGCCAGTGATGACGTCACCACCACCGTCCACTACGGCGAGTTGGCCGAACGCCTGGTCGCGGTGGTCACCGGCGAGCCGGTGAACCTGATCGAGACCCTCGCGGACCGACTGCTCGGGGTCTGTCTGGCCGACGACCGGGTCACCACCGCCACGGTCACCGTGCACAAGCCGGACGCGCCGGTGCCGCACACCTTCACCGATGTGGCCGTCACCATGACCAGGACGCGCGCCCGATGACCCGGGCGGTGCTCTCGCTCGGCAGCAACCTGGGTGACCGGCTGGGCAACCTGCGCACGGCGCTCGCCACGCTCGGCGACGCCGTGCTGGTGGTCTCCGGCGTGTACGAGACTCCACCGTGGGGGGACGTCGAGCAGCCCGCGTACCTCAATGCGGTGCTGCTGGTCCAGGACGACGCGGCGGCCCCGCGCGACTGGCTGGAGCGGGCCCGGGCCGCGGAGGCCGCGGCCGGCCGGGTCCGCGACCCGCAGCGGCGGTTCGGGCCACGCACCCTGGACGTGGACGTGATCGCGGTCTGGGGCGACGACGACGAGCCGGTGCTCAGCGACGACCCCGAACTGACCCTGCCGCATCCTCGGGCGCACCTGCGCGCCTTCGTGCTACGGCCGTGGATCGACATCCAGCCCTACGGTCGACTGCCCGGGCACGGCTGGCTGACCGACCTGCTCACTGCCGGCCCGGCGGCGCAGGACGCGCTGGATCTGCGTCCCCGGCCGGAACTGGCGTTAGAGTCGACGGCATGACCGAGCGGAGCCAGCCGGCATGACGCAGGCGAAGTCCCCACCACCGGGTGGTCCGGGCCCGGACCGGTCGCGGATGGGCCCCACCCGGATCTCCAGTCTGGCCGTGTCGGCCCTGGCCGCGGCGGCGGTGGCCTGGCTGCTGATCAGCACCCTCTACTACAGCGGCATTCCCCGGCTGCCCTGGCTGCCCGTGGTGACGCTGGCCGCGCTCGCCGTGCTGGAGGCGTACGCCGCGATCAACACCCGGGGCCGGATCGAACGCAAGCCCGGCCGGGACCCGGTCAACCCGCTGCTGGTCGCCCGGTTCGTCGTGCTGGCCAAGGCGTCGGCACTGGCCGCGTCCATCTTCGCCGGCTTCTACGCTGGGCTCACCGGCTGGCTCTTCGTCGAGACGACCCGGGCCGCCACGCAGGATCGGCCGGCCGCCGGAGGTGGCCTGCTCGCCTCGCTGGCGCTGGTCGGGGCGGCTCTCTGGCTGGAACGCTCCTGCCGGGTGCCGGAGCGTCCGGACGACGAGCGCGAGCCTGACCCGCGGGAGAGCCGTCCCGGTCAGCGCTGACCAGGGGGTTACGCCCGGCACCGGGCGCGGGTACGGTGCCTGCGATCGGAGAGCAACGGCCGCCCCGGTCCGTCCGTGTGCCGGATCGGGAACGGCCGGCCAGCGGGGAGGCGGCGTCATGGGGTACGAAGAAGCGGGCCGGGACCGATCAGTCGAGCCCTCGCCCGAAGTGCCCGCCGCCGTACTGCAGAACGTCTTCGACGACCCCACCCACGGTGAGCCCGGTCGGGACCGCATCGGGGTGCACGTCGGGTGGGAGATTCTGCTACTGGCCGGTCTGGTCGCCGTGGGCCTGCTGCTCTGGCGGGCCGAGCCGGACATGCTGCGCGGCAACGACCTACGCACGCTCCTGGTCGACCTGGTCGGCCTCGGGCTGCTCGCCCTGGCCGCCGGCCTGAGCCTGCGTACCGCCGCCCCGAACCTCGCCGTCGGACCGATCGCGGTCGCCGCCGCGCTGCACTACGCCGAGCAGGGCGACCGGGGTCTACCGGCGTCCGTCGGCCCGGCCGTCGCGGTCGCCGCAGTGGGCGGGCTGGTGCTGGCGCTGGTCGTGGTGGTGCTGCACGTGCCGGGTTGGGCGGCCAGCCTGGGTGCCGCCGCGGGCGTGGTGGTGTACATCGAACGGCGCTCGGCGCCGGTTCTGGTGCAGGGCGACTACAACCCCCGCCAGACCGCCTCCTATCTCGTCGCCGGCTTCGCGGCGGTGGCGGTCCTGGGCGGGCTGTTCGGTGCGATCCGAGCGATTCGTCGGCTGGCCGGCCGATACCGGCCGGTCGCCGATCCGGCCCGCCGCCGGGGAGCGGTGGCCGCCGTGGTCACCGCGGCCGCACTGGTCGGCTCGACCGTGCTGGCCGCGCTCGCCGGCGTGCTGCTCGCCGCCAACGGTCCCGGGCCGGTCACGCCCAGCACCGGGTTGGACTGGACCGTGCTGGCGATCGGGGTGGCCCTGCTCGGCGGCACCAGCGCGTACGGCCGCCGAGGTGGGGTGTTCGGCACCCTGCTGGCGGTGTGCCTGGTCACCGTCTTCCAGGCGTACGCGCGAGCGCGCGGTTGGACGGTGAGCCACTGGACGGTCGGCGGTGCGGCAGTTGGGGTCGGGCTGCTGGCCACCCGACTGGTCGAGTCGTACGGGCGGCCTCGGCCGGATGGCACCGATCGGTCCGAGCCGGTTGGTGACGGCACGATCAGCGCGGGCTGGACCGTGCCCCGGCCGCAGCCGGCCGACAACTGGCCTCCCTCGCTACCCACGCCGGCCGCACCACAACCGGCCGACCCGTGGCGGGACCCGCGCTGGGACGACAGCCCGCGCCGGTGGGACGCCGATGACCGGTGACCTACGCCGCGTCCACCGAGCCGGAGCTGATCTCGACGGTTAGGCTCGGCGGCATGACCGACACACCTGCCGCCACCCCCGGTGGAACCTCGTTCGAGGAGCTCGACGCGCTGCCCACCGAAGAGCTGCGGGAGCGGGCGTTCGCCCGCGCCCGGGAGCACCGCGACGTGGGGTTCTACTGGTCGGTGCTGCGGCACCTGCCGAACGCGGACGAGGCCGCGGCGCTGGACGGCGCACCGAACTCGGTCGGACCGACGATCGACGAGGCCGCCGCGCTGTGGCGGGAGCTGACCGGTCACGGCTACGAGGAGTCGGCGCCGCTGCTGCGGGCCGCCTTCATCGACTACCTGCTGAAGCACTGAGGCGGTCGGGGCAGCCCAGGTCCGGCCGGCCGGCCGATTCGGGATCTGGGCGGATGATGGCGTTCCTGCACCGCTCCGGCCCGGTCAGCCGGTACGGGACGGCCGCCGGCACGGGTGCGCTCGCCGCACTGCTGCTGGTTGGCATCTGCGGCAGCCCGGCGTACACCGGCTGGGCCGGTGGGCTCGACGACCCGGAGTCGGCCGGCCACTTCTATCTGCGACTGCTGGCGTGGCCGGCCTGGCGGTTGGACGCCGACGGGCAGGCCGGCGGGCTGTTCGCCGCCGACCTGCGGGCTGTCCTGCTGGTGATCCTCGCGGTGGCCCTGCTCTATCTGCTGCCGGCCGCCCAGGTGGCCCGGGTGCCCGGCTCGGTGAGCCAGTTCTTCTCCGGCTGGGCCGCGTACGTGCTGGCCGCCGGACTCGCCGCCGTGCTGGCCGCGCTGTTCGGCCCGGACCCGTCGATGCTGGGCGCGTTGCAGGACGCCAGCGCCGGTGCCGGCTACGGCTTCCTCACCGGCTGGATCATCGGCACCGCCAGCCTCGGCGGCCGAGCCTGACCGTGTTCGGCCGCCGAGCCGGGCCGTGCGTGTTCGGGGTGATTAGTCCGTCGACCGACCGAGGTCGAGCAGGCGCTGCCGGCTGAGCGCGCCCACCGGCCGGCCGGCGTCGGTGACCACGAGTCGGTCCCGTCCCGAGGTGAGCAGTACTGCCAGCGCGTCGTACGCGCTGCCGTCCAGTGGCACGGTGGGCAGGTCCGCTGGAGCGTTCCCGGGCACCGGCTCCAGCGACTCCCGATCCAGTCGGGTCACGGCCAGCCGGCGGATGCCCCGGTCGGCACCCACGAACTCCTGCACGAACGGAGTGGCGGGCGTGCCGAGCAGGGCCGCCGGGGTGTCGTACTGCTCCAGGTGCCCGCCCTCGGAGAGCACCGCGATCCGGTCGCCGAGCCGGACGGCCTCGTCGAGGTCGTGGGTGACCAGCACGATCGTCTTGCGGACCTCGGCCTGGAGGCGCAGGAACTCCTCCTGCAGGCGGGCGCGGACGATCGGGTCGACGGCCGAGAACGGTTCGTCCATCAGCAACACCACCGGGTCGGCGGCGAGAGCGCGAGCCACCCCGACCCGCTGCCGCTGCCCACCCGACAGCTCGTGCGGGTAGCGGCGGCCGAACTCGGCCGGGTCCAGTCCGACAAGTTCGAGCAGCTCGTCGACCCGGGAACGGGTCTGGTCGCGGGACCACCCGAGCAGACCGGGCACGGTGGCCACGTTGGCGCGGACCGTCTGGTGTGGAAAGAGCCCGACGTTCTGGATCACGTAGCCGATCCGGCGGCGCAGCCGCACCGGGTCGACGTCCGTGACGTCCTCGTCGCCGAGCATGATCCGCCCGGCGGTCGGCTCGATCAGCCGGTTGACCATGCGGAGCACGGTCGACTTGCCGCAGCCGGACGGGCCGATCAGCACCACCAGCTCGCCGGGCTTGACCTCCAGGCTGAGATCCCGCACGGCCTCGGTGCCGTTCGGGTAGCGCTTCTGGATGCCCTGCAGGGAGATCGATGCCGCGCGAGGGGATTCGGTCATGCCGGCGGCCTCCGGGGTAACGTCCACGTATGTCCTTCCGCCTGAGCTACCGGGCCGACCCGGGTAACCCCTGGTTCTCCTGGCAGTACGTGCGGGACAACTCTGACACGATCCTCGCCGCGGTGCGCGAACACGCCTCCCTCACCGGGCGGGCGGTGTTGATCGCGGCGCTGATCGCTCTGCCGTTGTCCGTGGCCGCGTACTGGTTCCGCCCACTGGCCGGCCCGATCCTCGGCGTCACAGGTGTGATCTACACCATTCCGTCCCTGGCGCTGTTCGCGTTCATCGCGCCCTACCTGGGCACCGGCACCACCACCGTGCTGGTCGGGTTGGTCCTGTACGCGCTGCTCCTGATCGTTCGCAATGTGGTGGCCGGGCTCAACCAGGTGCCGCCCGAGGTCCGGGAGGCCGCCGAGGGCATGGGCTACGGCCGGTGGGGTCGGCTGTTCCGGATCGACCTGCCCCTGGCGGTCCCGGGCATCCTGACCGGACTGCGGCTGGCCACCGTGTCGACGGTCGCGCTGGTCACCGTGGGGGTGCTGGTCGGGCACGGCGGCCTCGGGCAGTTGATCTTCGCGGGCTTCCAGAACAACCTCTACAAGGCCGAGATCATGACCGGTACGGTGCTCTGCGTGGCGCTCGCCGTCCTGCTGGACCTGCTGCTGGTCCTGGTCGTCCGGCTGCTCACCCCCTGGTCCGCCCGGGGCGCCCGGTGAGCGCCGGCGCGAGCCCCGTACACCAGGCGGTGCTCTGGCTCAACGACCCACTGAACTGGACCAACCCCGGCGGCGTCCTGGACCGGCTCGGCGAGCACCTGGCGATCTCCGCCGCCGCCGTGGTGCTCGGTTGCCTGGTGGCCTGGCCGCTCGGGCTCTGGCTGGGGCACGCCAGGCGGGGCGGCGGCCTGGTGGTGCTGGTGTCCAACGCCACCCTGGCCATCCCCACCCTGGCGCTGCTGACCATCCTGCCGCTGACCTTCCTCGGCTTCGGCCGGACACCGGTGGTGGTGGCCCTGGCCGTCTTCGCCGTACCGCCGCTGCTGGCCAACGCGTACACCGGCGTACGGCAAGCGGACCCGGAGGCTCTCGACGCGGCCCGCGGGATGGGTCTGTCCGGCGGGCAGGTGCTGCGTCGGGTGGAGTTGCCGCTCGCGGTGCCCTACCTGGCCGCCGGTTTCCGGACCGCTGCCGTGCAGGTGATCGCCACCACCGCGCTCGCCTCGTTCGTCAACGGCGGCGGCCTCGGTGAGATCATCCGGACCGGCTTCGGCCTGAGCATCGCGGTCGGCGGTGGTCAGATCGTGGCCGGCGGCGTGCTGGTGGCCGGGCTCGCGCTGCTGGCCGAGGTGGTCCTGAGTGTCGTGGAACGCCTGGTCACGCCCCGTCCGCTGCGCCGCGGCCGGCAGCGCGTGGTGCGACCCCGACCTGCCGACGCCACCGGCCGCGCCTGACCGATCCGGCTCTGCCTCGGTGGGTGACCCGTCCGGGTGAGCCGTCGGTGAACTGCGCTGCTGGCGGCGGTCGGGCGGGTGACGATGCGGTGACGAAGTCCATCTCAAGTTGTCGGTCGGCTGCGGAAGATGTTGGGTGGATATTCGCGGGCGGCCGACAGTCAGGATCGCCCGTCGGACACGCGGCCGGCCCGGGACGGGTCGCGCCGGGACACGGAAGGCGGGCGTATGCGCGCACGTACACGTCTGGCGATCGGCGCCATCGGCGCCGTCGCCGCGGCAGGGTTGCTGACCGGTTGTGGTGACGCCGGCTCGTCCGGCACCGACGCGCCTCAGCAGAGCGCGTCCGGTGCCGGGTGCGCCCCGGTCTCCGGCCAGCAGCTGATCGCCCTGCAGGACGACAAGAAGCTCCAGAACTCCGACAACGTCATTCCCGCGGTCAACAGCAAGGTCGCCAACCCGCAGCTGCTCGCCGCACTCGACAAGGTCTCCGCCACGCTCGACACGCCGAAGCTCATCCTGCTCAACAAGGCCGTCGACACGGACCGTAAGACCCCCAAGGTGGCGGCCGAGGAGTTCGCCACCGCCAACAACCTCACGGCGGGCATCGCCAAGGGCCCGGGCGGCGACATCGTGGTCGGTGCCGGCAACTTCAGCGAGAGCCAGACGCTGGGCGAGCTGTACCGGATCGTGCTCACCGCCGCCGGCTACCAGGTCAAGGTGCAGCAGATCGGCAACCGCGAGCTCTACGAGCCGGCGCTGCAGAAGGGCGAGATCCAGGTCGTCCCGGAGTACGCGGCGACCATGGCCGAGTTCCTCAACACCAAGGTCAACGGTGCCAACGCCACGCCGGTCTCCTCGCCGGATGTGGACAAGACGGTGACCGCGTTGAAGGCCGAGGGCGACAAGGCCGGCATCACCTTCGGTACCCCTGCCGCCGCGCAGGACCAGAACGCCTTCGCGGTCACCCAGGAGTTCGCCGACAAGTACGGCGTGCGGACCCTCTCCGAGCTGGCTGCGAAGTGCTCCGGCAGCGCGACCGTGCTGGGTGGCCCGCCGGAGTGCCAGCAGCGTCCGTTCTGCAAGCCGGGTCTGGAGAAGACGTACGGGCTCTCGGTGGGCTCGTTCTCCTCGCTGGACCAGGGCGGGCCGCTGACCAAGAACGGGCTGCGCACCGGTGCCATCAGCGTGGGTCTGATCTTCTCCTCGGACAGCGCCTTCGCCACCAGCTGAGCCACCTCGTGGCGCGTTGACGACGCCCCCGACCCTCGCCGGGTAGGGGGCGTCGTCGCGTCAGTACGCCCGAGCCCAACCGGTGCAGGCTTCGCCGGAGCACACCCGGTACTGCAACGCGTACGACGAACCGGACGTGTTCTTCTGGCCGCACCCGGACGCGGAGCCGTTCGGATCCCGCACGTTGTCGGTGTAACCGGTGTTGAGCCGGACCTCGGTCACCGCGCCGACACCGTTGGCCCGGTCGTCGCACGCGTAGAGCGTGTAACCGCTGTTGATGACGCCTCCGTGCGCGAAGACGTATTTTCCAATCTTGAGGGTCTGCTCGACTGCCCAGGCCGGTTGGCCGGTCGCCACGACCCCCAGGGCGGCAACCGCCGCCAGCACGGACATTCGCTGCACCGTTCTCGATGCTCGCATCTCCACCTCCATTGATTGCCGAACGTCGATTGCACCACGGACCTGTGGCTTCCTCGAACGAGAAATGCGCATGAACCGATCAATGGCCAGGTCAGAAGTCCGCGAGGGTTGTTCGGGTCCGTTCCCCTGAGCGGCGATCCTCGGTAGGCTGCACATCCATGCCAGCCCCGGTCACTTCCGACGTCCGGCGTCAGTCGCCGCTGCTGACCGTGCTCTTCTGGGCCGGTGTGGGGCTCGCCCCGGTGGCCGCGTTGATCCTGCTGGTCGCCGACGGCAACACGCCGCTGCGTTTCGCGGCCGTGCTCGCCATCACGTCGGTGGTGCTGATCGGCCTCTCCGTCGCGTTGCGGCCGGACGGTGACGGCGACTCCGTGCGCGCCGACGAGCTGCAGGACGAGCTCGAGGAGCTGCGCCGGGAGCTGCGCGGTGAGATCGTGGCGGCCGCGCAGCGCGGCAACCAGGCGATCGACCAGGCGCAGCGGGCACAGGAAGCGGTCGCCGCGGTGCGTCGCCGTCTCGACGCCACCGGTGCCGCCCTGGCCGGCGCTGCCCCCAACCCCGCCGGCGCTGCCCCCGCCCCCGAGCCGGCAGGTGCGGGCCGGGCGCGGGTGCTGGCCGCCGAACCGGTGGACGAGGTTCCGGCTGCCCGCAGCCGGGTGCCGGTGCCCGGCAACGCCCAGGCCGGTCGAGGTCGGGTGCCAGGTCCGCAGGAGCCCGCCGCCCGGTGGGGCCGCTCCGAGCGTGTGGACGATGACGAGCCGGCGTACCCGCGGGTGGCCGCCGGCAACGAGCCGCCGGCCGGCGACAGGCTGTACGGCGCGGATCGACCCGCCGCCTACGGCTCGGCCGCCCGCCCTCGTGAACAGGACCGCCCCGAGCCGACACACCGGCCGGGCGTGGTCCGGCACACCGAGACGGTGCACGTCACGACCCGGCACACGGTGGTGGACGGTGGCTCGGCCGAGCCGGGCGGACGGTACGGCGGCGGGTACGCCGGCCAGTGGACCCCGCCCGCGCAGGAGTGGACCCGAGGCGGCGGCGCGGAAGGACGTTCCCGGCCCACGGACCACTCGTGGGGTGAGCGGGAGGACCGCCCCAGACCCGGGTACGCCGACGACCGCCGCCCCGGTGACGACCGAGCCCGTCCCGTCGATGATCGAGCCCGTCCCGGTGACGACCGTGCCCGGCACGCCGACGACCGATCCTGGGGCGGGCAGCCCGTGGCCCGGGACGAACCCGCCTGGACCGGAGCGCAGGGGGGACCGGGCAGAAGAGCCGACCGCCACGAGCCCGACCTCGGCGGCGACGAGCCCGGCTGGAGGGCCCGGCACGACGAGCCGGAGTGGACCGATCCGCGCGACGCGTACGCCCAGCGACCGCAGCGCGACGACGGCCGCTGGTCCGAGCAGCGCGAGCCCGAGCGGGCCGCCGCCCCGGAGCCCGGGCCTGCCCTACAGGCCGACGACACCGGCGAGTACTGGTCGCAGTTGCGGGCCGGTGACCGGTGGGCGGCTGTTCGTGACGACGATCATGGCCGTGAGCTGCGGGTCGGTGAGCGCCGGGCCGAGGTGCACGCCGATGCCAGCGGCACCGAATACCGGATGGCCGACCGCTGGGCCTCCGTCCGTCACGAGGAACCCCGCCGTCACGAGGACGCCCGCCGGTACGACGAGCCGAGCCGCCACGACGAGCCGAGCCGCTACGACGAGCGCGATCCGTACCGTCGGGCCGAACCGGACGACCGGCCGGCGCTGCCAGTGGGCGGCGTACCGGTGCCGGACGAGTGGCGCCCGCCGCACCAGCGTGGCCACCAGCCGGAACCCGCCCCGGAGCGGGCCGGCCGACGCCGGGTCGAGGAGCGGTACGGCTACCCGCCGCAGGACGATGCGCCGCGCGCCGGCGGTTCCCCGGTCACCGATCGCTGGCGCTGACCGCCGGCGGTCGCTGCAGCTCGCGGCGAGCGCCTCCGGCCCGGGCCGGCCGGTTCACTTGTCGATGTCCCCGACCACGAAGAACATCGAGCCGAGGATGGCGATCAGATCCGGGACCAGGCACCCCGGGAGCAGGGTGGCCAGCGCCTGCACGTTGGCGTACGAGGCGGTGCGCAGCTTCAACCGCCAGGGCGTCTTCTCGCCGCGCGAGACCAGGTAGTAGCCGTTGATGCCGAGCGGGTTCTCGGTCCAGGCGTAGGTGTGCCCCTCCGGTGCCTTGAGTACCTTGGGCAGCCGCGTGTTGATCGGTCCGGTCAGCCGGTCCACCCGGTCCAGGCACTGCTCGGCGAGGTCCAGCGACGCGTACACCTGGTCGAGCAGCACCTCGAAGCGGGCGTGGCAGTCCCCGGCGGTGCGGGTGACCACCGGTACGTCCAACTGGTCGTAGGCGAGGTAGGGATCGTCGCGGCGCAGGTCCAGGTCGAGCCCGGAGGCCCGGGCCACCGGCCCGGACGCGCCGAACGCGGCGGCGTCGGCGGCCGAGAGCACTCCCACACCCACGGTCCGGGCCAGGAAGATCTCGTTGCGCCGGATGAGATGGTCCAGATCGGGCAGCCGTCGACGTACCTCGCCGATCGCCTCCCGGGCCCGACCGGTCCAGCCGTACGGCACCTCCTCCTTGAGCCCGCCCACCCGGTTGAACATGTAGTGGATCCGCCCGCCGGAGACCTCCTCCAGCACCGCCTGAATGGTCTCCCGTTCCCGGAAGGCGTAGAAGACCGGCGTGATCGCGCCGATCTCCAACGGGTAGGAGCCGAGGAACATCAGGTGGTTGAGCACCCGGTTCAGCTCGGCCAGCGCCATCCGTAGCCAGGTGGCCCGCTCCGGCACCTCCATGCCCATCAGCCGTTCCACCGCGAGCACCACACCCAGCTCGTTGGAGAACGCCGAGAGCCAGTCGTGCCGGTTGGCCAGCACGATGATCTGCCGGTAGTCGCGTACCTCGAAGAGCTTCTCCGCCCCCCGGTGCATGTAGCCGACGATCGGTTCGCAGGCGATGACCCGCTCGCCGTCCAGCACCAGCTTCAGCCGCAGCACGCCGTGCGTGGACGGGTGCTGCGGGCCGATGTTCAGCACCATGTCGGTGCCGAGCTGCTGATCGCCGGTGCCGGCGACCAGGCCGGCCCCGGTGCCGACGGTCAGTTCACGGAGGTCTCCGGCGTCGGTGGTCATGCCCGTCATCGTGCCACGGCCGGACCGAGCGGGACGCCGACCGGTTGGCGCAGCCACCAGTGGCCGCCGAGGCCGGCCGGGTCGGTCAGCTCGGCCACCGCCGACGCGGCGGCCAGCGACCGCACGTACCCGGCCGGGTCGGTTCCGGCCAGGCTCAGCGGCGGTCGGCCACCGTCGGCCCCGAGCGCCCGCAGCGCCTCCCGCTGCAGATCGAGGGAGTACGCACACCGGGCGACCGCCGCACCGGCGGAGGCGACCGAGTCCATGGCCACGTGCGCGGTCACGTCGGCGGTCCCGTCCGGTACCGGAAGCACCTGCCGCCCACCCCGGTACCCGGTCAACGTCCCGTGCACCGGCCGGCTCTCCCTGAGGTGCCCATAGTCGACCGCTACCGCCATTCCGCGCTCGATCTTCCTGATCGCTTCTGCCCACGCTCGGTCCCTGGTTCGGCCGATCTCGACCCGGGGGTGGTCGCTGTGGGGGGTTGCCCGGAAACCCGACCCGGTCTCGCTGGTCGCATCGGGCCAGGTCACGTCACCCGCGTCACGGTTCGAGCGGCCCGTACCGCCTGGGGCTGCGGGCCACCAGGTTGTCAGCCAGTCGAGGTCAGCAGAGTCAACTGGTCCGCCGACTGTCTCCGTACCACTGCTGGGGTCGACCAGTAGGTAGCGCCAGCCGTCTCCGGTGTGTACTGCCACGTCCAGCGGGACGTTGTCCAGCCACTCGGTGGCCAGCAGAACTCCGGTGATCCCATCGGGAATCTCCGACACCCACCCGATCTCGTCAGGTAGGTGTTCGGGGCGAGGTGCCAATTCGACGGCGGTGAACCGCACTCGTTTCGCAAGCGACGGACGAATGGCGAGCGCCGAGGTTTCGTCCCGCACCGCGGACCCGGCGGTGTCTTCCGCGGCTCGAAGCAGACCATGCAGGAGTTCCCCCCGCCCAGCGCCCACATCGACCACGTCGAGTTGAGCAGGGTGGGAGAGAGATGCGTCTACCTTCGTGATCAGGCGTAACAGTGCGGTGGTGAACGCCGGAGAGGCGTGCACGCTGGTCCGGAAGTGATCGGCCGGGCCGGGCCCGGCGACGAAGAAGCCGCCGGGCCCGTAGAGGGCCCGGCTCATCGCGTCCCGCCAAGGGATCGACATCAGTTCACTCCGCGTTCAGGGTGCGTCACCGTGCCGACCCTACGGTCACCGGGTATGAAGCGACTCGTGATCCCCGCTCTGGCGGTCGTACCGCTGCTGCTGGCCGGCGTTCCGGCGAACGCCGCGCCGCGCCCCACCGGGACCGACACCCCGCGTCCGGTCCGGGCGGTGGTCGAGACCCCCTCCCTCTTCGACGACCCGGCCGGCGGGGACGCCGACGCGGACGACCCGGCGATCTGGGTGAACCCGGCCGACCGGGCGGGCAGCCTGGTCATCGCCACCGCGAAGAACGGCGGCCTGCGGGTGTACGACCTGCGGGCCCGCGAGCGTCAGGTGATCGCCACTCCGCCGGCGCCCGGACCAGAGGACGAGGCGGGCCGGTTCAACAACGTGGACCTGGTCGGCGGGTTCCGGCTGGCGGGACGGCGCGCGGATCTGGCGGTGGTCACCGACCGGGGCCGGGACCAGCTGCGCTTCTACCGGATCGACCCGCGCACCCGGCTGTTGAGTGACGTCACCGCGGCGGACGTGCCGTTCGCGTTCAGCGCCGACCAGGCCGAGGTCAACGAGCAGCGCACCGCGTACGGGCTGGGCACCTGGACCGACACCGACGGCAGCGTGTACGCCGTGGTGAGCCGGCGCAGCAGCCCGGAGGTGGGGGTGTTCCGCCTGGTCGAGCGGGCCGGGAAGGTCAGCTACCGGCCGGTGGACCGGCTCACCCTGCCCAGCACGTTCACCCTGCCCAACGGCACCGCCTGGTCGCCGTGCACCGACCCGGGTGACGGGCCGCAGGTGGAGGGGACCGTGGTGGACCCGGACAGCGGGGTGGTGCACCTGGCCCAGGAGAAGGTCGGGCTGTGGCGGACCCGGTTGGTCCACGGGCGGTTCGCCGGTACGCCGGTGTCGGTCGAGCGGGTTCGCGAGTACGGCGTGCCGGCGGCGTACGACGCCGAGGAGGAGGACTGCGTGACCGACTACGCGGCCGACCCCGGCTTCGGTGGTCGGATCGCCCAGGACGTGGAGGGTCTGACCATCTACCGGACCGGGCGGGCGACCGGCACCCTGCTCGTCTCCAGCCAGGGCGACGACACCTTCTACACCTATGACCGGCGCACGGATCGGCCGACCGGCCGGTTCGCGGTGGTCGACGGCCGGGTCGACGGCTCGCAGGAGTGCGACGGCGCGGCGGTGGTCTCCACGCCGCTGCCCGGTTACCCGGGTGGTCTGCTCGTGGTGCACGACGGCCAGAACACCCCGGAGACCCCGGATGAGGACGGCGAGATCCGCCCGGACACCGACTTCAAGTTCCTGGACGCCGGTTTCCTGCGGGCCGGCCGCTGAGCTGTTAGGAAGGGCCCCTTGTACAACCGGAGACGTTAACAAGGTGCCCTTCCTTCGGTGGTGAACGTTTTCACACACCCTGTTTCGGTTCTGTGGCGCGGGCGCATACTTGCGATCGACCGGTACCCCTTCTCGAGGACTGGATCGTTGTCATGAGCGCACCGTTGCGCCCGCGTCCGGCCGCCCCACAGGGGCCCGCCGATGACGCCGTCATCGGCGCCCCCGCCACCTCCCGCCTGCTCACCGTTGGTGTCGTCGGTGCTGGCCGGGTCGGTGCCGTACTGGGTGCCGCATTCGCCGCCGCCGGGCACCGGGTGGTCGCCGTCGCGGGCGGCTCCGGAGCCAGCCGCGCCCGGCTCGCCCTGCTGCTGCCCGAGGTGCCCCGCCGTCCGGTTGCCGCCGTCGCCCGCGCCGCCACCGATCTGCTGCTGCTCGCCGTGCCGGACGACGCGTTGGCCGGGGTGGTCGCCGACCTCGCCGACTCCGGCGCGCTGCGCCCGGGCCAGGTGGTCGCGCACACCTCCGGCGCGCACGGGCTGGCCGTGCTGGCCCCGGCCGCCGCGGTGGGTGCCCGCCCGCTCGCCCTGCACCCCGCGATGACCTTCACCGGTACGCCGGACGACCTGGCCCGGTTGGCCGGCATCTCGTACGGGGTCACCGCCCCGACGGAGCTGCGCCCGCTGGCGGCCCGGCTGGTCGCCGACCTCGGCGGCGTACCCGAGTGGGTGGGCGAGTCGGATCGCTCGCTCTATCACGCCGCGCTGGCGCACGGCGCGAACCACCTGGTGACCCTGGTGAACGAGGCGACCGACCGGCTGCGCGACGCCGGGGTGGCCCGGCCGGAGAAGGTCCTCGCTCCGCTGCTGCGTGCCGCGCTGGAGAATGCGCTGCGGCTCGGCGACGACGCTCTGACCGGTCCGGTCTCCCGTGGCGACGCGGGCACCGTCCAGCAGCATCTGGCCCGGCTGGCCGCCACCGCCCCGGAGTCCGTCCCCGCCTACCTGGCGCTGGCCCGGCGTACGGCCGACCGGGCGATCGCGGCCGGCCGGCTCCGGCCGGTGGACGCGCAGTCGCTGCTCGGCGTGCTCGCAGACAAGAGCAAGGAGTTGGCGGCATGACCGAGCTCGTGCACACCCGGGCGGACCTGGCCAAGGCCCGTGCCACGCTGACCGGCACGGTCGGCGTCGTGATGACCATGGGTGCGCTGCACTCCGGCCACGAGACGTTGCTGCGCGCGGCCCGGGAACGGGCCGACCACGTGCTGGTGACGGTCTTCGTGAATCCGCTGCAGTTCGGGCCGAACGAGGACTTCGACCGCTACCCGCGGACCCTCGAGGCGGACCTGGAGGTGTGTCGGCGGGCCGGCGCCGACCTGGTCTTCGCGCCGTCGGTCGCCGAGATGTACCCGGACGGCCAGCCCCGGGTACGGCTCGACCCGGGCCCGCTCGGCGGGGAGCTGGAGGGCGCCAGTCGCCCCGGCTTCTTCCACGGGGTGCTCACCGTGGTGCTGAAGTTGCTCCAGCTCACCCAGCCGGATCTGGCGTTCTTCGGCGAGAAGGACTACCAGCAGCTCACCCTGGTCCGTCGGATGGCCCGGGACCTGGACGTGCCGGTCGAGGTGGTCGGCGTGCCGACCGTCCGGGAGCCGGACGGGTTGGCGCTGTCCAGCCGGAACCGCTACCTGAGCGAGCCGGAGCGGGCCGCCGCGCTGAGCCTGTCCGCCGCGCTGCGTGCCGGTGCGCGGGCCGCCGACGAGGGCCTGGACACGACGGCGGTGCTGACCGCCGCGCACACCGCGTTCGACGCCGGCACCCCCGGCGCACGGCTCGACTACCTGGTGCTCACCGACCCCGAGCTGGAGCCGGGGCCGCTGTCCGGGCCGGCACGGCTGGTGATCGCCGCCTGGGTGGGCGCCACCCGGTTGATCGACAACGCCGCGATCCGGCTCGCCCCCCGCCCCTGATCCGGCCGCACCCTCCACAACTTCCGTGAAAGGCCACCCCGATGCTGCGGACCATGCTCAAGTCGAAGATCCACCGTGCCACCGTGACCCAGGCCGACCTGCACTACGTCGGTTCGGTGACAGTGGACGAGGACCTGCTCGACGCCGCCGACCTGCTCCCCGGCGAGCAGGTGGCGATCGTGGACATCACCAACGGTGCCCGGCTGGAGACGTACGTCATCCCGGGCGAGCGGGGCAGCGGCGTGATCGGCATCAATGGTGCCGCCGCGCACCTCGTACACCCCGGTGACCTGGTCATCCTGATCTCGTACGGGCAGATGGACGACGTCGAGGCTCGGTCGTACCGGCCGCGGGTGGTGCACGTGGACGCCGACAACCGGGTGATCGAGCTGGGCGCCGACCCCGCCGCGGCGGCCCCCGGCACGGCTGGTGACCCGGTGCCCAGCCCGCTGGCCGTGTCGGCCGTCTGACCCGACGCGACGCAAATCCGGTCTGTTACCGGAAGGACATGTCCGGTTACCCTTGGTGCACCGTCGGAAGCTGGTCGGTGCCTGGGGGAGGCCGCGATGCGTGCGATGACGACCCTGCTCACCTCTGTCGTGACAGCGGTTCTGCTGGTCGGCTGTGCCCAGGCCGGCAGCCTGGACGGTGATCTGACCGACGACTGGGCGGCGCTGCCGCCGGCGACGGCGTTCGCCCCTGCCGCCGGCGTGTGTCAGGCCGCCGACTTCACTTCCACCGTCACGCTGGCCAGCTACCAGCCGGTGGACTGCGCCGGCCCGCACCGGGTCGAGACCGTGCACGTCGGCGCGTTCCCGGCCGAGCGGGCAGCTGTTCCGGCGAACGGGTCGGTGGAACTGCGCGGCGCGTTCGCCGAGTGCGACACCCGGGCCGCCGGATACCTGGGCGAGGACTGGCGGTTCGGTCGGCTGCGGCTGTCGGTGGCGCTGCCGTCCGGGCCGGGCTGGGCAGCCGGTTCCCGCTGGTACCGGTGCGACGTCAGCGAGCTGACCGCGGCCGACCAGGCGGCCACCGTCGTGGTCCGGTCGGGCAGCCTGCGGGACGCGCTGAAGAGCGCCTCTTCGTTGCGGCTGGGCTGTCAGCAGGCCGCCAGCGGGCGCACCCAGACACTGGCGGCGGTGGCCTGTGAAAGCCGACACAACGCGGAGTTCGTCGGGGTGTGGAAGGCGGCGCCCGATGCGCCGTACCCGACCAAGCCCGGGGACTGGGGGGTGGCCTACGACGGCTGCGGCACCATCCTCGGCCGGTACGTCGGCGTGCCCGACGACGGCATGTTGCAGTACCGCGCCGGCGTGGTGATCCGCCGCCCGGACGCGGTGCGCTGGCGGGCCGGTGATCGAGGGATCCGCTGCTACCTGTGGCTGAGCACCCGTACGGTGACCGCCTCGCTGCGCGGCGTGGGCCCGGCCGGTCTGCCGGTCCGGACGAAGTGACCGGGGGTTGCCGGCCGGTGTGACACCGGTCGGCGGCGGACGGGGTAGCCCATACCACTCGTCCCGCCCCCGCCGCCCCGGGCGAGGACCGTTCGGGTTGACTGGGGGGATGGACCTTCCGACCGTCGACCTGCCGGCCCTGCCCCCGTTGCTGGCGGCGCCCGCGCCCGGCTGGGTGGAGACCACCGACGTGATCGTGGTGGGTTCCGGGGTGGCCGGGTTGACCGCTGCACTGCACCTGCGTGAGGCGGGCCTGCACGTCACCGTGGTCACCAAGGTCAACATCGATGACGGCTCGACCCGGTGGGCGCAGGGCGGCATCGCCGCGGTGCTCGACCCGCAGGACACGCCAGCGGCGCACGCCTTCGACACCGAGGTCGCCGGGGTCGGGCTCTGCGATCCGGCGGCGGTCCAGGTGCTGGTCGAGGAGGGCCCGACCCGGCTGCGGGAGCTGATCCGGATCGGCGCGGAGTTCGACCGTCACGCGGACGGTTCGTTGATGCTGACCCGTGAGGGTGGGCACCGGGCGGACCGGATCGTGCACGCCGGCGGGGACGCCACCGGGGCGGAGGTGCAGCGGGCTCTGCACGCGGCGGTGCAGCGCGACCCGTGGATCCGACTGGTCGAGCATGCTCTCGTACTGGACCTGCTGCGGGCGCCCGGCGACGGCCCGGACGGGCTCGGCCCGGCCTGCGGGATCACCCTGCACGTGCTCGGCGAGGGCAGCGAGGACGGCGTCGGCGCGCTGCTGGCCCGGGCGGTGGTGTTGGCCACCGGCGGAATGGGCCAGGTCTTCGCGGCCACCACCAACCCGGCGGTCTCCACCGGAGACGGGGTGGCGCTGGCCATGCGGGCCGGCGCGGCGGTGACCGACGTGGAGTTCGTCCAGTTCCACCCGACCGCGCTGATCACCCCGACCGGGGCGGGTGTGCCCGGTGCCGGCCACGCACAGCAGCCGCTGGTCTCCGAGGCGTTGCGCGGCGAGGGCGCGTACCTGGTGGACGGGGACGGCAAGCGGTTCATGGTGGGCCAGCACGAGCTGGCCGAGCTGGCCCCCCGGGACGTGGTGGCCAAGGGCATCCACCGGGTGCTGCTGGCCAGCGGCGCGGACCATGTCTTCCTCGACGCCCGGCACCTGGGCGGGGACTTCCTGGCCGGCCGCTTCCCGACCATCGTGGCGTCCTGCCTGGCGATCGGCGTGGACCCGGCCATCGACCTGATCCCGGTCGCGCCGGCCGCGCACTACGCCTCCGGTGGCGTACGCACCGACCTGCGCGGCCGTACCTCCATCCCCGGCCTGTACGCCTGCGGCGAGGTCGCCTGCACGGGCGTACACGGTGCGAACCGACTGGCCAGCAACTCGCTGCTGGAGGGCCTGGTCTTCTCCCGGCGGATCGCCGACGACATCGCGGCGGGTCTGCCGGAGCAGGCCCGTCCGGCGGACACCGGCGCGTGGCGCGGCGGTACGGGTTGGGTGCTGCCGACCGAGTCGACGCCGGCTCTACAGCGGGCGATGACCCGGGGCGCCGGGGTGCTCCGCTCGGCCGCGACGCTGGCAGACACGGCTGGAACGCTGACCGAGTTGGGTACCGCCCGAGGTCGGCCGCGGACGGCCGACTGGGAGGCGACCAACCTGCTGACCGTGGCGTCGACGCTGGTGGCTGCCGCGTACGCCCGTGAGGAGACACGGGGTTGCCACTGGCGGGAGGACTTCCCGACGGCCGACGAGCGATGGCTGGGCCACCTGGTCGGTTCGGTCGGGGCGCAGGGCCGGTTGACGCAGCGGTGGAACGGGAAGGCCCAGTGAGCGCGAGGAGTGAGCCGGTGTCGCGAGCGCAGCAGTCGGAAACGGAGAAGGCGATGACGGAGTCGACGCAGCGGGCGTTGCGGGAGGCCGGACTGGACCCGGACCAGGTCCGGCGGGTGATCGAGAACGCGCTGGTCGAAGACCTGGGACCGGACTTCCTCGACGTCACGAGCGTGGCCACCATCCCGGCGGAGCAGAACGACACCGCCGACCTGGTGGCCCGCGCGGACGGCGTGCTGGCCGGGACGGCCGTGGCCGCCGCCGTGTTCGAGCTGGTCGGCGAGGTGACCGGCTTCGGTCGTACCGTCGAGGTGTCGGTGCTCGCCCGCGACGGCGAGCGGGTGGCCCGCGGCGACGTGCTGGCGACGGTGACCGGTCCGACGCGGTTGCTACTGACCGCCGAGCGCACCGCGCTCAACCTGCTCTGCCGGATGTCCGGAGTGGCCACCCACACCCGTTCCTGGGCGGACGCGCTGGCCGGCACCAAGGCGATGGTGTTGGACACCCGCAAGACCACGCCGGGTCTGCGGGCGCTGGAGAAGTACGCGGTGCGGGCCGGTGGTGGCACCAACAAGCGGATGGGCCTGCACGACGTGGCCATGATCAAGGACAACCACAAGCTCGCCGCCGGGGGCATCACGCCGGCATACCGGCGGGTCCGGGAGGCGTTCCCGGACGTGCCGGTGCAGGTCGAGGTGACCACCGTCGACGAGGCGGTGGAGGCGGTCGAGGCCGGCGCGGACTTCTTGCTCTGCGACAACATGACCCCGGAGGTGCTGGCCGAGGCGGTGGCCACGGTGGGTGACCGGGCCGAGCTGGAGGCGACCGGCGGGCTGACGCTGGAGGTGGCCGGCCGGTACGCAGCCACCGGCGTCGACTTCCTCTCGGTGGGCGCGTTGACCCACTCGTCGCCCATCCTGGACATCGCGCTGGACCTGCGCACCGAGTAGCCGGACGTCCATCGACCTCAGACGGTGGACAGCGAGGTGGCGGCCAGGTTGAAGATCACCCGGCTCTCGGTGTCCTGCCGGCCGTCGAGGCCGTACTTGGCCCGGAAGAGTTCCAGCACCCGGTTGTAGATCTCGGGCGGCAGCTCGTCGGCCTCGCCGATGGCGAAGACCTCGCCGGCCGCCTCGGGCCGGTCCAGCACCACGGTCAGCCCGGCCATCCCGTGCCGGGCCACGTTGCGCACCAGGTCGGTGCCGGCGATGTACCAGTCGCCGTCGGAGCGTACGTAGAGCGCGTCGCAGGTCTCCAGGTCCTGATCGGCCTGGCGCAGGCACAGCCGCAGGGTCAGGCAGGCCGCCAGATCCTCCAGCGGCGCGGTCTCCCAGAGCTCGGCGAACCGGTCGTCGACGAACTCGCCGAGCGGAGTGGAGACGAACGCCTCGATCTGCTGGGTGTCGAAGGTGCTGCCCTGCACCGGGAAGAACGAGATGAACGCCTTGCCGTCCCAGCGGTACATCTGCACCGAGGGCGCCGCGCTGTAGACCCGGACCTGGAGCCGGGCCCGGGCCGACTCGGGCAGCTCCTCGCTGAGCCGGGCCAGGTGCCACAGGTTGTTGAGGATGGCCACCGAGGCGTCCCGCCGGCGCAACTCCTCGCCCCGCAGGCGGACCGCCGGGGAGTCCGGATCGAGCAGCAACACCTTGACGGCGGCGCCGTTGGCCAGCGCGGAGCGCAGCGCGGCCACGAACCGGGCCGCGTACGGGCCCTCCAGCATGCTGGTCCAGGTCTCCAGGATCGCCACGATCTCCCGGGACTGGGAGACCCGTTCGATCAGCGCGTCCCGGTCCAGTCGCGGGTGCTCGATGATGCTGACCGTCTGGAGTTCCCGAAAGAGCGGGTTGAGCACGACGTAGGTCAGCAGCGTCATGATCAGTGCGGCGCCGATGTTGAGGTAGAGGTCGCCGGCGAAGCTGCCGCTCTCCCGCAGGGACGCCCGCCACGCCTGCACGATCATCCAGATCGCGCCACCGGCGAGCGCCACCAGCACCAGCACGTGCCGGCGGCGTCGGCGCAGGGTGTTGCGACCCCGCATCCACCACGTCCCCGACATGTCCGCTCCCCGTCCGGCCGCGCCGTGGATTGACCCATGCTCATGTCGCGATACGACCAGAGTACGGTCCGGCGGCCGGTCCGCACCCGCCCGTACGGTCGTTGTCTAGGCTGCGTGCGTGCTGCTCTGCATCGACATCGGAAACACCAATACCGTGCTGGCGACCTTCGACGGCGACAAGCTGGTGCACTCCTGGCGGATCAAGACCGACGCCCGCTCGACGGCGGACGAGCTGGGCCTGATGTTCCGGGGCCTGCTCGCCGGGGACAACGTCGAGATCACCGGGGTGGCCGCCTGCTCCACGGTGCCGGCCGCGCTGCGGTCGCTGCGCACCATGCTCGGTCGCTACTACGCCGACCTGCCCAGCGTGATCGTCGAGCCGGGGGTACGGACCGGAGTGCAGCTGGCGATCGACAACCCGAAGGAGGTGGGCGCCGACCGGGTGGTGAACACCCTGGCCGCGTACACCCTCTACGGCGGGCCGTCGATCGTGGTGGACTTCGGCACCACCACCAACTTCGACGTGATCAGCGGTCGGGGCGAGTTCCTCGGCGGCGCGTTCGCCCCGGGCATCGAGATCTCCTTCGACGCGCTGGCCGCCCGCGCCGCCCAGCTCCGCAAGGTCGAGGCGACCAAGCCCCGCTCGGTGATCGGCAAGAACACCGTCGAGTGCCTCCAGGCGGGTCTGTACTTCGGCTTCGCCGGGCAGGTGGACCGGATCGTCGAGCGGATGACCGAGGAGTTGGGCGAGGTGAAGGCGGTGATCGCCACCGGTGGCCTCGCCTCCCTGGTGATCAACGAGTGCCGCAGCATCACCCACCACGAGCCGATGATCACGTTGATCGGCCTGCGGATGGTCTACGAGCGCAACATCTGACGCCGAGAGGTCGGGACCGACCGTCAGCGCCGTCGAGCCCGAAAGACCAGCGTCCGGTACGGCAGCTCGACGCGTTCCCGGCCGGCCAGGTCCGGATGGGTGGCGAGGAGGTCCCGCAACTCCCGGTCCACGGCTTCCTGGCTGGACCGGTCGGCCGTGAGGTAGTACGAGCGGGTGCGGATCATCCCGACGACCTCGTCCACGGTGAGGGCGGTGCGCTGGGTGAACTCGCCGAGCTCCAGGTCGCCGAAGGCCGGGCCGAAGGTGGTCACCGACTCGACCAGGTTGGTGGCGTTGCTGTCCATGTGGGCGATGCGGCCCAGCTCGGCCACCCATTCGACCCGTTCGTCCCGCGTGTTCCAGATCGGGGCGAACGTGCCGTTTGTTCGGAGGACCCGGGCGATCTCCGCATGCGCCCGCTCACGGTCGAACCAGTGGTAGGCCTGTCCGACCAACACCGCGTCCGCCGCGCCGTCGGGCAGTGGAATGGCCTCCGCGCCGCCGGGCAGGGCTTCGACTCCCGGGGTGGCCACCGCCAGTTGGGCGCGCATCCCCGGGTCCGGTTCAACCGGCGTCACGTCGTGTCCGAGAGCGAGCAGCTCGCGGGTGAGGATGCCGGTGCCCGCGCCCAGGTCGACGACCCGGGCGGCGTCGCCCAGCCCGTCCAGCGCCCAGCGGACCGCGACCTGCGGATACCGGGGCCGGAACCGGTCGTAGTCGGCTGCCGCCGCGCCGAACGACAGGGCCTGAGTGTGATTCGCCATGACGGGCAGGTTATCCGGTAACGACCCCCTGGCGGCTTGAGTACGCTCGGGGGCTGACCCCGCCGAAACTCCTTGAGGAAGCGTGCCGTGAGCGAGCAGAACGCCGTGCCAGTGGACCCCGCCGACGACCTTCCCGAGCAGATGAAGGTCCGCCGGGAGAAGCGCGACCGGATGCTCGCCGACGGGGTCGAGCCGTACCCGGTCGGTTTCCCCCGCACCGCCACCCTGGCGGAGGTCCGGGCGCGCTACGCCGACCTGCCCACCGACACCGCCAGCGGCGACCAGGCCGCGGTCACCGGTCGGGTGATCTTCGTACGCAACACCGGCAAGCTCTGCTTCGCGACCCTGCGCGACGGCGACGGCACCGAGCTGCAGGCGATGCTCTCCCTGGACCGGGTCGGCGCGGAGCGGCTGGAAGACTGGAAGCGCCTGGTCGATCTCGGCGACCACGTGGGCGTCACCGGCGAGGTGATCACCAGCCGCCGAGGCGAGCTGTCGGTGCTGGCCGACCGGTGGGAGATGACCGCCAAGTCGCTGCGGCCGCTGCCGGTGGCGCACAAGCCGCTCTCCGAGGAGGCCCGGGTCCGGCAGCGCTACGTCGACCTGATCGTCCGGCCGCAGGCCCGGCAGATGGTCCGTACCCGGGCGGCGGCGGTGCGCAGCCTGCGCGATTCGTTGCACGGAAAGGGCTTCATCGAGGTGGAAACCCCGATGCTGCAACTGCTGCATGGCGGCGCGACGGCGCGACCGTTCGTGACCCACAGCAATGCATTGAACACCGATCTGTATCTGCGAATCGCTCCGGAACTATTTCTCAAGCGCGCCGTGGTCGGCGGCGTCGACCGCGTCTTCGAGATCAACCGCAACTTCCGTAATGAGGGTGTCGACTCTTCGCACTCGCCGGAGTTCGCGATGCTGGAGACCTACCAGACGTACGGCGACTACGACACGATGGCCGAGTTGACCCGCAATCTCGTGCAACAGGCGGCGATCGCGGTCTCCGGGTCGACCGTGGTGACCCACGCCGACGGGCGGGAGTTCGACCTGGGCGGCGAGTGGCGCTCGGTGACCCTGTTCGGAGTGCTTTCCGAGGCGCTCGGCGAGGAGGTCACGGTCCGTACCGAACGGTCCCGCCTGGTGGAGTACGCGGACAAGGTGGGATTGGCCGTGGACCCGAAGTGGGGCCCGGGCAAGCTGGCCGAGGAACTGTTCGAGGAACTGGTCGTGCCCAGCCTTGAGGCGCCGACCTTCGTCCGGGACTACCCGGAGGAGACCAGCCCGCTCACCCGGGCGCACCGCAGCGAGCCGGGCCTGACCGAGAAGTGGGACCTCTACGTACTCGGGTTCGAGCTGGGCACGGCGTACTCCGAGCTGGTCGACCCGGTGGTACAGCGGGATCGGCTGGTCGCCCAGGCGCAACTCGCCGCCCGTGGCGACGACGAGGCGATGCGTCTCGACGAGGACTTTCTCCGGGCGATGGAGTACGGAATGCCGCCGGCCGGCGGTATGGGAATGGGAATCGACAGGCTGTTGATGGCCCTGACCGGGCTCGGAATTCGGGAAACGATCCTCTTCCCGTTGGTCCGCCCGGAGTAGTGCCGGCCGGCTCGCGCCGAGTCTTAACCGCATCCTATTGACGCGGCGAGCAGCACGGGGGTTATTGTGCTCTCGTTAGCAGGAGCACCCTGCTCGAAAGGAATGTGGGACGTGGCCAAGCAGATCATTCACAAGCTGGTCGATGACCTGGACGGCGGGGACGCTGACGAGACTGTCAAGTTCGCCCTCGACGGCGTTCAGTACGAGATCGACCTGTCGAGTTCCAACGCCGCGAAATTGCGCGACGTATTCTCGCCGTACGTCGGCGCCGGCACCAAGGTGGGCCGGGGCGGCGTCGTGATCGGTGGGCGTGCTGCCCGCGGCCGGGGTGGCGCCACCGCCGACCGGGAGCAGAACAAGGCGATCCGGGAGTGGGCCAAGAAGTCCGGCAAGGACATCTCGGACCGGGGTCGTATCCCGCAGGAGATCGTCGACGAGTACCACGCGAAGCGCTGAGGCTGCAGTTTCGAGCAGCAGTTGGTGGCCAGGTGCCACCGCAGGGCGACACCGACGCCGGGCCGGAGACTCCTCCGGGCCGGCGTCGCCATATCCACACCCGCCCCACGAGGTCGGCCGAGGGCCGGTTCACGGGCCGGGAAGCATTCCAGACCGCCCGGCGTTATCCACAACCAGTGGAGGGGCTTTCCACAGCCTGTGGACAACCTCCCCCGAGGGCCCGGCGCAGTGGCGTCGGCGGCTCCGATCCGCCCTTCCGGAGGCCTCAGGAGCCGGGACAGGGCTCCCGTCGCGCCAGTCGGATTTCGCTCTGCGCGTAGCGCCAGGGGTACCGGAACACCTCCTGAGCGCGGACGGTTGTTCAAAACGACGTGGAACCGACCCGCACCGGAGACACACGACCTCAGCTGAGTCGGTCAGCGACGATAGAGTAAGGAGGCACGGACGCCCGTCCTGGACGTTCGTGCACCGGCCCCGCCAAGATCTTGACCATCAAGGCGCACGGCATGTGAGGAGCACGAGGGCATGTTCGAGCGGTTCACCGACCGAGCGCGACGGGTTGTCGTCCTGGCCCAAGAAGAGGCCCGGATGCTCAACCACAACTACATCGGTACGGAGCACATCCTGCTGGGCCTGATCCACGAAGGTGAAGGCGTCGCGGCAAAGGCCCTGGAGAGCCTCGGCATCTCCCTGGAGGGCGTGCGCCAGCAGGTCGAGGAGATCATCGGCCAGGGTCAGCAGGCGCCGAGCGGGCACATCCCGTTCACGCCGCGGGCCAAGAAGGTGCTGGAGCTGTCGCTGCGCGAGGCGCTGCAGCTCGGCCACAACTACATCGGCACGGAGCACATCCTGCTCGGGCTGATCCGTGAGGGCGAGGGCGTCGCCGCCCAGGTGCTGGTCAAGCTCGGCGCCGACCTCAACCGGGTCCGCCAGCAGGTGATCCAGCTGCTCTCCGGCTACCAGGGCAAGGAGCCGGCCGCTGCCGGCGCCGCGCCGGGCGAGGCCGCGCCGTCGACCAGCCTCGTGCTGGACCAGTTCGGCCGCAACCTGACCCAGGCCGCCCGCGAGGGCAAGCTCGACCCGGTCATCGGGCGCGAGAAGGAAATCGAGCGGGTCATGCAGGTGCTCTCCCGCCGTACCAAGAACAACCCGGTCCTGATCGGTGAGCCCGGCGTCGGTAAGACGGCCGTGGTGGAGGGGCTGTCCCAGAAGATCATCAAGGGCGAGGTGCCCGAGACGCTCAAGGACAAGCAGCTCTACACGCTCGACCTCGGTGCGCTGGTCGCCGGTTCCCGCTACCGCGGTGACTTCGAGGAGCGCCTCAAGAAGGTGCTCAAGGAGATCCGCACCCGCGGCGACATCATCCTGTTCATCGACGAGATCCACACCCTGGTGGGTGCGGGTGCCGCCGAGGGCGCGATCGATGCGGCGAGCATCCTCAAGCCGATGCTGGCCCGCGGTGAGCTGCAGACCATCGGTGCCACCACGCTCGATGAATACCGCAAGCACCTGGAGAAGGACGCCGCGCTCGAGCGCCGCTTCCAGCCGATCCAGGTGGGTGAGCCGTCGCTGGCGCACACCATCGAGATCCTCAAGGGCCTGCGCGACCGCTACGAGGCGCACCACCGGGTCTCGATCACGGACGCGGCCCTGGTGGCTGCCGCGACTCTGGCCGATCGATACATCTCGGACCGCTTCCTCCCGGACAAGGCGATCGACCTGATCGACGAGGCCGGTGCCCGGATGCGGATCCGTCGGATGACCGCGCCGCCAGACCTGCGCGACTTCGACGAGCGCATCGCCCAGGTGCGTCGCGACAAGGAGTCCGCGATCGACGCGCAGGACTTCGAGCGCGCCGCCCAGCTGCGCGACAAGGAGAAGCAGCTCCTTGGCCAGAAGGCGCAGCGGGAGAAGGAGTGGAAGGCCGGTGACCTGGACGTCGTCAGCGAGGTTGACGACGAGCAGATCGCTGAGGTGCTCGGCAACTGGACCGGCATCCCGGTCTACAAGCTGACCGAGGAGGAGACCTCGCGCCTGCTGCGCATGGAGGACGAGCTGCACAAGCGCGTCATCGGCCAGGAGGACGCGGTCAAGGCGGTTTCGAAGGCGATCCGGCGTACCCGGGCCGGCCTGAAGGACCCGAAGCGCCCCTCCGGCTCGTTCATCTTCGCCGGCCCGTCCGGCGTCGGTAAGACCGAGCTGTCCAAGGCGCTCGCCGAGTTCCTCTTCGGCAGCGAGGATGCCCTCATCCAGCTGGACATGTCCGAGTTCCACGACCGCTACACGGTCTCCCGGCTCGTGGGTGCCCCTCCCGGCTACGTCGGCTACGACGAGGGCGGGCAGCTGACCGAGAAGGTGCGGCGTCGGCCGTTCTCGGTGGTCCTCTTCGACGAGATCGAGAAGGCCCACCCGGACGTGTTCAACACGCTGCTCCAGATCCTGGAGGACGGTCGGCTCACCGACGGTCAGGGTCGGATCGTGGACTTCAAGAACACGGTCATCATCCTGACCACCAACCTGGGCACCCGGGACGTCGCCAAGGCGGTGTCGCTCGGCTTCCAGGCTTCGGAGGACTCCGAGTCCAACTACGACCGGATGAAGCAGAAGGTCAACGACGAGCTCAAGCAGCACTTCCGGCCTGAGTTCCTCAACCGGATCGACGACACCATCGTCTTCCACCAGCTGCGCCAGGGCGAGATCCTCTCGATCGTGGACATCATGATCCAGCGGATCGAGACGCAGCTGCGCAACAAGGACATGGGCCTGGAGCTGACCGACAACGCCAAGAAGTACCTGGCGGCGAAGGGCTTCGACCCGGTGCTCGGTGCCCGTCCGCTTCGTCGCACGATCCAGCGCGACATCGAGGACAACCTCTCCGAGCGGATCCTGTTCAACGAGCTGACCCCGGGTCAGATCGTGGTGGTGGACTGCGAGGGCGACCCGAACGACATCGACAAGTCCAAGCTCGTCTTCCGGGGCGCGGACAAGCCGGTCGAGGTTCCGGACGCCGTGCCCGCCGACCTCGGTGGCACCGCCGCCGCAGGCGCGGACGAGTAAGCAACACCAGGCAGCAGGGGCGGGGCCCCCGGTGGCGAGAGCCATCGGGGGCCCCGCCCCTTTTCCGCTGCCCACGCTCCGACCGGCCCTCGCCCCTGTTTCCAGGATTCAGTCCCCTCCCAGGCCGCCGAGGGAACCAAATCCTGGAAACAGTGCCAGTCGCGCGCGGCATCGTGCGGCCGCGACCTCGCCCGGTGGCGATGGTGCGCATGCGTCACCTCGGGCTCGCGTGTAATGCCGTCCTACTGGGTCAGCTGGTGCGGGTGGGCGGCCTGTGGCGACGGGCCGTCGCCGACGAGGCGGAACGAGTCGACGCCGACCGGTTCCACCAGGCCGTCCTGCACCAGACCGGCCAGGGCGCGGGCACGCTGCACGTCATCGGTCCAGACCTGGTCCAGCCGCTGGTGCGGGACCGGCCCGGTGGTCTCCCGGAGCACCCCGAGCAGCAGCCCGCGTACCTGCCGGTCGGTGCCCGCGTACCGCTGGGGTCTGCGCGTGGGGCCGGCCGGCGGCTCCTGCCCGGAGGCCCGCCACGCGCAGACCGACTCGACCGGGCAGGCGGTGCAGCGCGGTGACCGGGCCGTGCAGATGACCGCGCCCAGCTCCATGAACGCGGCGCTGGCCAGGGCCGCCGCGGTCGGCTCGACCGGCAGCAGTTCCTCGGTGGCGACCAGATCGGCCGGCCGGGTGACCGGGCCGGCGTCCGGTTGGCCGGCCACCGCCCGGCAGACCACCCGGCGCACGTTGGTGTCGACCACCGGGTGCCGCTGCCCGTACGCGAACGCGGCCACCGCCCGCGCTGTGTACGTGCCGACCCCGGGTAGCGCCAGCAACTGCTCCAGCCGGTCCGGCACCTGCCCGCCGTGGCGGTCGACGATCGCGACCGCGCACTCCCGCAGGCGTACCGCCCGGCGGGGGTAGCCGAGGCGTCCCCACATCCGGATCGCCTCGGCCGGGCTGTCCGCCGCCAGCGCGGCCGGGGTCGGCCAGCGGGCCAGCCACGCCTGCCAGGCCGGTACCACCCGGACCACCGGCGTCTGCTGGAGCATGACCTCGCTGACCAGAATGGCCCACGGGCCGACTTCGGGATCGCGCCAGGGCAGGTCACGGGCGTGCTGCTGGTACCACCGGCTGACCAGGGTGGCGAAATCGGGATCAGTCATCGCGTCGTCGATGATGTCACGCGGTGGGTTCCCGCTGGCTGGGCGGCTCGGGTGGGGTGGCCGGGAGGCTGCGGGCGGATCGGGGAGAATGCCCGGATGAACGAGCTCGCGATCACCGTCATCGGCCGGGACCGGCCGGGCATCGTGGCCGACGTCGCCGAGGTGCTGGCCCGGCTGGGCGCGAATCTCACCGACAGCACGATGACCCGGCTACGCGGGCACTTCGCGATGACCCTGATCTGCACCGGCCCGGCCGCCGTCGAGGTCGAGGCCGCGCTCGCGCCGCTGGCCGCCGAGGGGCAGCTGTTGGCGACGGTACGCGCGGTCACCCCGGACGCCGAGGTTGCTCCGGTGGGTGAGCCGTACGTGATGGCGGTGCACGGGTCGGATCGGATGGGCATCGTCGCGGCGATGACCCGGGTGCTGGTGGACGCCGGCGGGAACGTCACCGACCTGAGCACCCGGTTGGCCGGCTCGCTCTACGTGGTGCTGGCCGAGGTCGAGTTGCCGTCCGGTGTAGCGGAGACGTTGACCGGCCGGCTGCATCGCACGGCCGCCGAGTTGGGCGTCGAGGTAACCCTCCGGCCGGCGGATCCGGACCTGCTGTGACCGGCGAGGCGAGCGGGCCGGACACCGGCCGGAACGTCGGGACGTACGTCGGCCTGGGCGACTGGACGCCGGAGACGTTGGACGTGCCCGGCGAGGTGCGGACGGTGGTATCGGCCCCGCACCCGGTGCTGAGTCGGGCCGGCGAGGAGGTCGACCCGACCGCCCCGGAGACCGTCCGGCTGGCCGCCGACCTGGTCGCCACCATGCGGGTCTCGCCGGGCTGTGTCGGCCTGGCCGCACCGCAGATCGGCGTGGGCGCCCAGGTCTTCGCCGTCGACGTGACGGGGCATCCGAAGGCGGTCACCGTGCACGGCACCTTCGTGCTCTGCAACGCCCGGGTGGTCGAGGCCACCCGCTGGAAGCCGGGCCGGGAGGGGTGCATGTCGGTGCCGGACCTGACCGGGGACGTGAAGCGTGCCAGCCGGCTGGTGGTGGAGGGTGCCCTGCCGGGCAGCGGGGAGTTGGTCCGGTTGGTCACCGACGGCTTCGAGGCGCGTGCGTTGCAGCACGAGATCGACCACTGCGCGGGGCTGCTCTTCCTGGATCGGGTGGCCGGTGCGCACGCCGTCTATCAGCGCAAGGTCTACCTCTGAACAGGCACCGGGCGATCGCCACGATTGTCCTGAATGGAGACTCGGTGGGGCGTGCCGGTGGCACTCCGGCGCGTCGCGCCCGGCTGGCGGGCTCAGCGCCATTACGGTGGAGGGCATCATGCGTCTGACGGTCGGCCCCCTGCCACCCGCCGTGTACTGGCGGCGTCGCGTCGTCGTACTTGGAGCGGGGCTTCTCTTCCTGATTGTCCTGCTCTACTCCTGCACCGGCTCGAATCGATCCGGCGGCCAACCGAAGGCGGGAGCCACGTCGACGTCGACGCCCTCCGCGTCCGCGGGTCCGGCCGGGCCGGTGTTGACCCCGCAGACCGGGGCTCCGACACTGTCCGCGTCTGCCGACCCGGACACGTCGTCACCGACCGCCGAGATCACCAGCAATTCGGTACCACCGCCGGGGACGGCCGCCGGGGGGGTGGACGACGGCACCTGCACCAACGCGGAGATCAGCGTGGTCTCGGTGGCGCAGCCCACCTCGGTGCAGCGCGGGGCGATGGTCGATCTTCAGCTCAGGATCAAGAACACCTCGGAGCGGACGTGCAGCCGGGACGTCGGCGCCGACGTCCAGGAGATCTTCATCAAGTCCGGTGCCGAGAAGGTCTGGTCGTCGGACACCTGCGGCAAGGTGCAGGGCACGGACGTACAGTCCTTCACGCCGAACTTCGAGCGCTCCTACGAGGTCGGCTGGAACGGACGGGACACCACCCGGTGCGACAAGTCCGGGCTCGCCGCGGGGCCCTTCCCGGCGGCCGGGACGTACCAGGTGTTCGCGCGGGTCGGCACCAAGCTGAGCGAGCCGGTGAAGCTCACCATCACCGGCTGAGCCAGCCGGATCAGACGTACCGCTCCAGGATGGATGCCTCGGCGAGCCGGGACAGCCCCTCCCGGACGCCTCGGGCCCGGGCGTCGCCGACCCCCTCGACGGCCTGCAGGTCCTCCACCGTCGCGCCCAGCAGCCGCTGAAGGCTGCCAAAGTGCACCACCAGGCGGTCGACCACCGCCACCGGCAGCCGGGGCACCTTGGCCAGCAGCCGGAAGCCCCGAGGGCTGACCGCCGCGTCCAGGGCGTCCGACGCGGCCGGGTAGCCGATCGCCTTGGCCACCGACACCAGGTCGATCAGCTCGGTGGCGCCGAGCAGATCCAGCTCGACCAGCGCCTCGTCCAGGGTGCGCGACTTGCGGCCGACCGGGAGGTAGTCCCGGATGACCAGCGTCCGGTCGGCGTCCACGCCGGCCATCAGCTCGTCGAGCTGGAGGGCGAGCAGTCGGCCGTCGGTGCCCAGCTCGACCACGTAGCCGGCGATCTCGTCGGCGATCCGGCGAACCATCTCCAGTCGCTGCACCACAGCCACCGCGTCCCGTACGGTGACCAGATCCTCGATCTCGAGTGCGGAGAGCGTGCCGGAGACCTCGTCCAGTCGGAGCTTGTAGCGCTCCAGGGTCGCCAACGCCTGGTTGGCCCGGGAGAGGATCGCCGCCGAGTCGTCGAGCACGTGCCGTTGACCGTTGACGTAGAGGCTGATGATCCGCATCGACTGGCTGACCGAGATGACCGGGTAGCCGGTCTGCCGGGCCACCCGCTCCGCGGTGCGGTGCCGGGTGCCGGACTCCTCCGTCGGGATGGACGGATCGGGCATCAGGTGCACTGCCGCCCGGACGATGCGGGTGCCGTCGCTGGAGAGCACCACGGCGCCGTCCATCTTGCACAGCTCACGGACCCGGGTCGCCGAGAACTCCACGTCGAGCGGGAAGCCGCCGGTGCACAGACCCTCGACGACCTTGTCGTAACCGAGCACGATGAGCGCGCCCGTGCGGCCGCGCAGGATGCGCTCCAGACCGTCGCGCAGCGCGGTGCCGGGTGCCATCAGGGCAAGGTTGGCCCGTAGGGGATCTCCGGCGCCCCCGGCGCCAGCGGTCACGCTCACGCTGATCGGGCGGGCGGGCGAGCCCACGGCGCCGGCGCGGGCCTGGGGCGGCGCGCCGGCAGGCTTGGTGGTATCGCGGTCGATCGGCACGGGCACAGTCTACGGACTGCCGTGCGGTGGGTGCTGTCGTGGTTACTGTGATGTGTCACGATGCCGCCCTTCCAGCCGATTTCCGCTTGCGGACGTGCTGCCCGGTATCGCCCCGTCGAAGCCATCTTCGCCGGCACACTGGGTCACTCGGCGGACGCGCGGGCCGCATGGTGCAGGGCCGAGCGGACGTCGGTGACCTCGGTCACCCGCATCTGCTCGGGACCGGCGCCGGTGCTGGCCGGGCCGCAACCGGGCGGGACCAGGGCCACCTTGAAGCCCAGCCGGGCCGCCTCGGCCAGCCGGCGCGGCACCGCACCGACCCGGCGCACCTCGCCGGTCAGCCCCACCTCGCCGATCGCCACCAGGTGCGGCGCGATGGCCAGGTTGAGCCCGCCCGAGGCGACCGCCAGAGCGACCGCCAGGTCCGCCGCCGGTTCCACGACCCGGATGCCACCCACGGTGGCCGCGAAGACCTCCCGGTCGTGCAGGGTCAGCCGCTCGGTGCGGCGTTGCAGCACCGCGAGCACCATCGCCAGCCGGGCCGAGTCGAGACCGGAGACCGTACGCCGAGGCGAACCGGCCACCGTCGCGCCGATCAGCGCCTGCACCTCGGTGACCAGGGCCCGGCGACCCTCCATCGCCACCGTGACGCAGGTGCCCGGCACCGGCTCCGAGTAGCGGGTCAGGAACAGCCCGGACGGGTCGGCCAGGCTGCTGATGCCGCCCTCGTGCATCTCGAAGCAGCCGACCTCGTCCGCCGCGCCGAACCGGTTCTTGACGCCGCGCACCAGCCGGAGCGACGAGTGCTTGTCGCCCTCGAAGTGCAGCACCACGTCGACCAGGTGCTCCAGCACCCGGGGCCCGGCGACCTGACCGTCCTTGGTGACGTGCCCGACCAGCACGGTGGCGATGCCCCGCTCCTTGGCGACCGCGACCAGCGCGGCGGTGACCGCCCGGACCTGGGTCACCCCGCCGGGCACGCCCTCGGTGCCGGTGGTCGAGATGGTCTGCACCGAGTCGAGCACGAGCAGGCCCGGCTTGACCGCGTCGAGGTGCCCGAGCACCGCCCCCAGGTCACTCTCGGCCGCCAGGTAGAGCTGGTCGTGCAGGGTGCCCATCCGCTCGGCGCGCAGCCGCACCTGACTGACCGACTCCTCCCCGCTGACCACCAGTGAGGGGCTGCCGGCACCGATGGCCCACTGCTGGGCCACGTCCAGCAGCAGGGTCGACTTGCCCACGCCGGGCTCGCCGGCGAGCAGCACCACCGCACCCGGAACCAGGCCGCCGCCGAGCACCCGGTCGAGCTCGCTGACGCCGGTCGGTCGGGCGCGGGCCGGTGCGGCGCTGATGGTGGCGATCGGCCGGGCCGGCTCGGACGGGAGCCGGGAGCTGACCACCCGGCCGGCGACGGTCGGGCCGGTCAGCGTGGACTCGACCACTGCGCCCCACTCACCGCACTCCGGGCAGCGCCCCACCCACTTGGGCGGCTGGTGGCCGCAGGCGTCGCACTCGTAGGCCGGGCGCGGCTCGCGGGTGGCGGACCGACCGCGGGCTCCGCCCGCCGTGCCGCGCGGAGAGGTCGATCGGGAGGTGGTCACATCAGGACGCTAGTCCTCACGTACGACGAAAACACCCCCGCGTGGTGGTCACCACGCGGGGGCGTTTTCGATGTCGGGGTTTGGTCAGCCGCCGTGGCTGGACTCCTCGCCGCCCTCGTGGCCGCCCTCACGCTCGATGATCGGCGAGGCGGGCGCCGCCGGGGTGAGCGGCACCGCGATCGGCGCGGGCCCGGTGACCGTGTTGCCGTTGCCGAAGTCGAAGGTCACCAGGACGTTCTGACCGGAGCGCAGCGCCTCGGTCAGGCCGATCAGCCGAAGCTGCTGCGTGGCCTCCTCGTTGAGCTGGAGGTAGCTCAGCGGAGCCAGCGTGATCCGGGCCGGCTGACCCGGCGTGGACGGGCTCGCCGAGCCCGACGCCCGGGCCGACTCCGGGGCGGACGGGGTGGCCGAGGACGACCCGGTCTCGGACGGGGTCGCCGACGGGCTGGCGGAGCGGGACGAGGACCCGGACGCCGAGGGGCTCGGGGAGCCCGATTCGGACGTCGACGGGCTCGGGGAGCCCGATTCGGACGTCGACGGGCTGGCGGAGGCCGACTCCGAGGCCGACGGCGACGGGCTCGCCGAGCCGCCGCTGATCACCACCTCGCGGGCGCTCTGGGTGGTGACGGTGACCGTCACCGTGTCCTTCGAGTCGTTGAAGAGGACGGCGTTGAGCAGGGCGTCCTGGCCGGCCTTGTAGCCCTCGGTGCCCGGGTAGTTCACCAGCAGCCCACGTACGCCGAAGACGCCGTCACCGGCCGAGAGGTCGACGCCCTGGGTCGACGGCGACTTGGCCGCGGTCTCGGCGATCTGACCGGCGCCGCACCCGGACACCAGCAGGCTGGTGGCCGCCGCCATCCCGGACAGCAGCAGGGCCGCCCGCCGGGATCCCCTGATCGAGCGCGTCACGTCGGTCCTCCTCGTCACAATCCCCACCCGGGCCGCACGCCGGGCACGGTGGCCATACCCGCGCAGACCGCGCTCCAGGGTAGTTGGGGCTGATCGAGGCCCGCACGCGGACCCGGTAATGCCACCTCCCCGGGTGCCGGTCACACCACCCGACCGCTCGCCACCAGCAGGACCACGTCGATGAGGGCCACCAGCATCACCGCGCGGAAGGCCGCGACCGGTCGCCGGCCGGCCCGGGACGCCGAGCGGCCGGCGTACCAACTCAGTGCCGGCACCACGGCGGCGGTGCCGACCGCCGCGATCCCGACCGCCGACGGCGGCCCGGGTGGCCCGAGGACCAGGGCCGCCGTCGCCGCGAGGAGCAGCCCGGCCGCCGCGGCTCGGCTGCCGGCCGCGCCCAGCCGGTGCGGCAGGCCGCGCACCCCGGTCCGGGCGTCGTCGGTCAGGTCGGGCAGCACGTTCGCGAAGTGCGCGCCGGCACCCAGGCAGGCCGCCGCCGCCAGCAGCCAGACCGGCGGCGTCGGCTCGCCGGGCAGCGCCAGCACCACGAAGGCGGGCAACGCGCCGAACGAGACCGCGTACGGCAGCACCGAGAACGCGGTCGCCTTGAGTGGCCAGTCGTAGAGCAGCGCGGAGACCAGGGCGATGGTGAGCCAGAGCGCCGCCGTGGGGTTCGTGGTCAGCGCCAGCAGCGGGCAGGACACCGCGGCCGCCGCCGCGGCCCAGGCCGTCGTGCGCCGGCTGACCGCGCCAGCGGCGACCGGTTTGTCGGTACGCCCCACCGTGGCGTCCCGGTCGGCGTCCAGCGCGTCGTTGGTCCAGCCGACGGCGAGTTGGCTGGCCAGCACGGCGAGCACCACGGAGGCGATTCCGGCCAGCCGGTGCCCCACTCCCCAGGCCAGCAGACCGGCCACCGTGGTCACCGCCGCGGTCGGTTCCGGATGGCTCGCCCTGACCAGCCCTAACACCCTCGACGACATAAGGGAAGTCTGGTCGTTACCGAGCAGTCGTGCCACGCTCGGAGCCATGCGAGACGTGGCTGCGGCCCCGGCGTCCACCGGCCCCCGGGTGCTGCCGCGCAACGATCCGCGCCAGTACGACGACCTGGCCGGTGAGTGGTGGCGGCCGGACGGCGCGTTCGCGATGCTGCACTGGCTGGCTGAGGCCCGCGCGGCGCTGGTGCCGCCGGCCACCCGTCCCGACGCGCTGCTGGTCGACCTGGGCTGCGGTGCCGGGCTGCTCGCGCCGCACCTGGCCGGCAAGGGCTACCGGCACGTCGGGGTCGACCTGACCCGATCAGCCCTGGTCCAAGCCGCCGAGCACGGGGTGACTGTGCTGCAGGCCGATGTCACCGCGGTCCCGCTCCCCGACGGCTGCGCCGACGTGGTCTCCGCGGGTGAGCTCCTGGAACACGTGCCGGCCTGGCCGCGCGCGGTGGCCGAGGCGTGTCGGTTGCTGCGCCCGGGGGGTGTCCTGGTGCTGGACACCCTCAACGACACGGCGTTGGCTCGGCTGGTCGCGGTGCGGATCGGCGAGCGACTGCCGACGGTGCCGCGCGGCATCCATGATCCACAGTTGTTCGTGGACGCACGGTCGTTGGTCGCCGAGTGCGCGCGGCACGGCGTCGAGCTGCGCCTACGGGGCATCCGGCCGCAGGTCGGCGGCCTGGTCGGCTGGCTGCTGCGGCGGGCACGAGCGGCCCGACGGCCCGGCGCGGTGACCGCCGGCCGCACCCCGCGCATCGTCCCGACCAGGTCCACCGCCGTGCTCTACCAGGGCCGGGGGGTCCGCAACGGATAGTCCGCCCGGGGCGGGGGTAAGGGACGCCGAGAAGGGGGCATTATGACGGTGCACGCGCTGGAGGCGGCCCGCCGGTTGGCGCCGCGGTTCGCCGCGCGGGCCGCGGAGCACGACCGGGATGGGTCCTTCCCGGTCGAGGACTTCCGTGACCTGCGGGAGGCCGGCCTGTTCGGTCTGATGGTGCCCCGCGCGCTCGGCGGCCAGGGCGCCACCTTCGCCGAGTACGCCGCGGTGGCCACCGAGCTGGCCCGGGGCAACGGCGCGACCGCCCTGGTGTTCAACATGCACGCCTCGGTGACCGGTGCCCTGGGCGCGGTCACCGAGGAGTTGGCCGAGGCGCTGGGTGTGCCGACCGAGGCGCTGGCAGCCCGCGACCGGCTGCTCACCGCCGCGGCGCAGGGCTCCTGGTACGCGGTGGCGATGAGTGAGCGTGGCGCCGGTGCCCGGCTCTCGCAACTGAGCACGGTCTACGAGTCGACCGACGAGGGCTGGCACCTCAAGGGCAGCAAGACCTTCTGCTCGGGCGCTGGGCACGCCGACGGCTACCTGGTGGCCGCGCGAAGTGCCGCCGACCAGTCGGTGGTCTCCCAGTTCCTGGTGCCGGCTGGTCCGGCGGGGCTGACCGTCGAGCCGACCTGGGACGCGCTCGGGATGCGCGCCACCTCCTCACACGACCTGCACCTGGACGTCGCCGTCCCGACCGACCGTCTGCTCGGCGGGGTGGAGGGGCTGGCACTGGTGGTCGCCCAGTTGATGCCGCACTGGCTGGTGGCCAGCTACGCGGCCGTCTACGTGGGGGTGGCCCGGGCGTCGATCGACGCGGCGGCCGAGCACCTCAACGCCCGCAACCTGGCCGGTCTGCCGGCGGTGCGGGCCCGGCTCGGTCGGGCGGACGCGGCGACGGCGGCGGCCGAGCTGGTGGTGGCCGAGGCGGCCCGTCGGGTGGACGAGGCGCCGGGCGACGCGGAGACCAACCGTTGGGTGTGGCGGGCCAAGCTGCTCGCCGGCACCACGGCAGCGGAGGTGGCCGCGTCCATGCTGGAGGCGGCCGGCACCTCGGCGACCCGGCGCGGCCATCCACTGGAGCGGCTCTACCGGGACGCCCGCTGTGGCTCACTGCACCCGGCCACCTCGGATGTCTGCGCCGACTGGCTTGGCATCGCCGCACTGGGCGGCGACCCGGACCGCGACGGGTCGGCTCCGCGTTGGTGAGCCGGTGGGGTTCGACGGGAGTGCGGGAACTGCCGGCGGAGGTGGCCGGGGGCATGGATCGGGGGAGGACAGCGTCTGACGAGAGGTGGCGATCGTGCCCGTACCAGTGATCGCGGGGCTCGGGGCGGCGCAGCCGCCGTCCGCCTCGCAGCATGAGTTGTGGGAGGGCTTCTTCTCCCGGCACTTCTCCGGCACCACCCGGTCGTTGGCCCAGCGGATCTTCGCGAACTCGGGGGTGACCCGGCGACAGGCCGCGGTCAATCCGCTGCTGGAGGACGCCTCGGACTGGCCGACCGAGCGCCGGATGCGGCGCTACCAGGTGGAGGCGCTACCGCTGGGCAAGGAGGCGGTCGGCCGCGCGCTGACCGCGGCCGGGCTGGGCGCCGGCGACGTGGGGTTGTTCATCGTCTGCTCCTGCACCGGGTACGCCACCCCGGGGCTGGACATCCTGCTCGCCCGGGACCTCGGCATGGCCCCGGACACCCAGCGGATGTTCGTCGGCCACATGGGCTGCTACGCGGCGTTGCCGGGGCTGGGCGCGGCGAGCGACTTCGTCACCGCCCGGGGGCGCCCCGCGTTGCTGCTCTGCGCGGAGCTGACCAGCCTGCACCTCCAGCCGTCCAGCGCCCGGGTGGACACCCAGCAGATCGTCTCGCACGCGCTCTTCTCGGACGCCGCGGTCGCCGCCGTGGTGGTGCCGGGTGGCCGGGGGTACGCGCTGCGCGAGGTCACCTCGGTCACCGACACCTCCACCGCGGACCACATGACCTGGGACGTCACCGACACCGGGTTCCGGATGGGTCTGTCGCCGAAGGTGCCGCAGGTGCTCTCCCGGCACGTACGCGGGCTGATCGACGACCTGCTGGCGCGGCACGGCACCACCGTCTCCGAGGTGGACGGCTGGGCGGTGCACCCGGGCGGCCCCCGCATCCTCAACGTGGTCGAGCGGGAACTCGCCCTGCCACCGCAGGCGCTGGCGGCGTCCCGGGCGACGCTCGACGAGCACGGCAACTGCTCGTCGCCCACCGTGCTGCTGATCCTGGACCGGCTGCTCCGAGCGGCGGACGCACCTCGGCGGATCGTCATGTTGGCGTTCGGCCCCGGCCTCACCCTGTACGCCGTGCTGCTCGATCGACAGGACTGATCGTCCGACGGGCCGGCCGGTAGGCTCACGGCATGGAGATGGCCGCGGACGATCGGCTCCGCTCGGCGGTGCTGGTCGGCGTGACCCTGACCGCCCTCGCCGTCGGCGGCTGGTGGTGGCGGGCCGAGGCGCCCACCACGGCCGGTTCGGCTCGTCAACCGACCGCCGAGCCAGCCGTGACGCCGACCGTCAGCACCGCGCTGGATCGTGCGCTGGTTGTTACGTCCGACTCGGGGTTCACCGCGCGCGTGGATGGCGAGACGGGTGAGATCATCCGGCTGGAGGGCGACCAGGTGGTCTCCATCGTCGACCCGGCCACCGGCCTGACCCGGGGTGTCATCGAGGCTCCGGATGAGCCCTCGAGCCGGGCGGACCCGTCGAGCGAGCTGTCCGCGTTCAGCGCGACGATCTGGCGCGAACGGACGACGCTCACCCCCGGCGAGAGCGTGATCCGGCAGTCCGCCGGCGAGGCCGGCAACCGTTACCTGCTCCAGGTCCGGTGCACCCACCCGGGCACCATGCTGCTGGTGGTCACCGGAGCCCGGACCACCGGGCCGTCCCGGATCGACTGCGACGGCAGGGTCGAGACCGCCGAGGTGACGCCGATCGGCGGGCCGATCCGGGTGTCGCTGTCCACGACGGGCACGCGGCCGGTCGACGCCGAGGCACAGCTCGTCGAGCTGCCCTGACCCGCCGCCCGCAGCCCGCAGCCCGCAGCTCAGGCGGCCAGTGCGGTGAGATCTTCCCGGTATGTCTCCACCGGGCCCAGCTCGGGCAGCACCCGGGTCACCACGCCGGCGCGGTCGACGAGCAGTGCGGTCGCGGTGCCGGGGCGGGCCGGCTGACCCAGGAACGAGCGCAGGCCGCCGGTGGGGTCGGCCAGCGCGCGTACGTCCCTGCCGGGTGACGACGGCACGGTCGCGACCGTCCGCCCTCCGGACACGGTGACCACGGCCACTCCGAGCGGCGCCACCGCTGCGGCGTCGGCGACGCGGTCCGGACACGGGCAGCCGTCCACCAGGATGATCATGGCGGGCAGGAGGCCGCGCAACGGCACCGGCGCCTGGCCGGCGTCGACCAGGTCGAGTGCGGGCAGCGCTCGCCCGGTGAGCGAGGCGGGTGGTGCGAACGGCGTGGGGGCCGGACGGTCGTTGCCGCGGTTGGCGCGCGGCCAGGTGACCGCGAGCAGGCCGGCCAGCGTGGTGAGCACCGCCACCAGCAGGACCAGCAGCGGCAGGGCCAGGGCCCGGTGGTCGCCCGGTCGTCCGGAAGCCCGGCGCAGTTCGCGGCGGATCTGGGCAGCCTCGGCCGCGAGCGCGGAGGCGTCGTCGGGGACCACCACCCGACCCCACTCGGGCGGCAGGTCGGGCAGCCCGTCGGATGAACCGTGGCCCTCTGCGTCCGGCTTGCCCATCGGACACCCCCTGGCAGCGTCTCGAGAGCGGAGTGCGCTTCGGACTCCAGGGTCCCGCACCGGGGGCACCTCCCGCTACATCTGGGCGCAGTCCCGCCGGGCGGGATACCATGGGAGGAGCGCATAGCCCTTGATCTCGACGTTCTGTTCACCCGTATCGGGAAGTTATCCGTGCGTTACGGAGCGTGTTCGAACCATCGGTTTGACCGCCTGTCAAGCTGAAGAAAGACCTCTCACAGGGCCCCTGAGCTGCGCCAACGGTCAGGACATGGGTGAGACATCGGTGCCTGACCGTGTTACCCTAGACACAGCGAAAGGGGTTTCGAACCTATGGTTTTCAGTGTCGGCGAGACCGTTGTTTACCCCCACCACGGGGCCGCACTCATCGAGGCAATCGAGACTCGGGTCATCAAGGGCGAGCCTAAGCAATACCTCGTCCTGAGGGTCGCGCAGGGTGACCTGACGGTCCGGGTGCCGGCCGAGAACGCCGAGATCGTGGGTGTGCGTGAGGTGGTCGGCGAAGAGGGCCTGGGCAAGGTCTTCGACGTTCTTCGGGCCCCGCACACCGAGGAGCCGACCAACTGGTCGCGGCGTTACAAGGCCAATCTGGAGAAGCTCGCCTCCGGCAACCCGCTGAAGGTCGCCGAGGTCGTTCGCGACCTGTGGCGTCGGGAGCGGGAGCGGGGCCTCTCCGCGGGCGAGAAGCGCATGCTGGCCAAGGCACGCGACATTCTCGTCGGCGAGGTCGCGCTGGCGGAGAAGAGCACCAAGGACGAGGCGGAGACGCTGCTCGACAAGGTCCTCACCGAGGCCTAGTCCGCACAGCATCGTCGTACCCGATTCGTAGCGAAGAAACCACCGAGGACCGCGACGTGACCGCGCAGCTCAATCCGCGCGGTGACGTCGCGGTCCTTGTTCCTGCGGCGGGTGCCGGCGTACGGCTCGGCCCCGGCCGACCCAAGGCGCTGCGCCTGCTCGCCGGCGAGCCACTGCTGGTGCACGCCGTGCGTCGACTGGCCGCCGCGCCCTCGGTGCACACGATCGTGGTGGCCGCGCCCGCCGCCGAGGTGCTGGCCGTCCGAGAGCTGCTCGCCCCGGTGGCACCGGTGATCGTGGTGCCCGGTGGCGCGGAGCGGCAGGCGTCGGTGGCCGCCGCGCTGGCCGCGGTACCCGCCGGCCCTCAGATCGTCCTCGTGCACGACGCCGCCCGCGCACTCACCCCACCGGAGCTGGTCGAATCCGTCGCCGCGGCGGTCCGTGCCGGTCGGGCCGCGGTGATCCCGGTGCTGCCGGTCGTCGACACGATCAAGGAGGTCGGTGCCGAAGAGGTGGTCCTCGGCACCGTCGACCGGTCCGCCCTGCGTGCGGTGCAGACCCCGCAGGGTTTCCGTCGGGCCGTGCTCACCGCCGCGCACGCCGCGGCGGGAGATCCGCTCACCGACGACGCCGGCCTGGTCGAGAAGCAGGGCGTCGAGGTGAGTTGCGTACCCGGTTCGGAGTACGCGCTGAAGATCACTCGACCGTTCGACCTGGCGCTGGCGGAGCACCTGCTGGCCGCCGGCGGATGACGCGTACCCTCTGATCATGATCGTTCCCCGGGTGGCCGTCGGCACCGACGTGCACGCGTTCGCGCCCGGTCGGCCGTGCTGGGTGGCCGGCCTGCTCTGGCCCGACCAGGACGGTCTGGCCGGGCATTCGGACGCCGACGTGGCCGCGCACGCCGCCTGCAACGCGTTGCTCTCCGCCGCCGGTCTCGGCGATCTCGGCTCCACCTTCGGGGTGGGGCAGCCGGAGTGGGCCGGCGCGTCCGGGGTCGCCCTGCTGACCGAGACGGCCCGCCGGGTGCGGGCCGCCGGGCTGGCCATCGGCAACGTGTCCGTGCAGATCGTCGGTAACCGGCCCAAGATCGGCCCGCGCCGCGAGGAGGCCCAGCGGGTGCTCTCCGCCGCCGTCGGCGCGCCGGTGACCGTCTCCGCGGCGACCACCGACGGGCTCGGGTTCACGGGTCGGGGCGAAGGGCTCGCCGGCATCGCGGTGGCCCTGGTGTACGACGCCCCGGCCGCCTAGGCTCGCCGCGATGTCCAGCGACCCCGTTCCCGACCGGTCCGCCGCCGACGGCCATCTCCACCGGGCCCAACTCCTCGCCGAACTCGGTCGCCATGACGAGGCGGCCGGGGAGTTGACCGACGCGCTCGCCCTGGAACCGGCTGACCGGGACGCACTCCTCATGCTGGCCCGGGTGCACCTGGCCGCTGGTCGACCGGCCGACGCGCTCACCGCCGCCGACGCTGCCGTGGCCGCCGCGCCCGAGGCGGTCCCGCCGCTGGTCATCCGTGGCATGGCGCTGTCCGACCTGGAGCGCTACCCCGAGTCGGCCGCCACCGCCGACCGGATCCTCGCGCTCGGCACGGCCGACGCGTACGCCCAACGCAGCGCGGCGGCGATCCTGGCCGGCTCGCGCAACGGTCAGCCGGCGCTGAACGCGGCCTGGCGTGCGGTCGAGCTGGCACCGGAGGAGCCCGAAGCGCATCTCGTGCTCGGCCTGGTGGCGGCCCGGCTGGAGCTGTTCGACCTGGCCGAGCGGGCCTACCGGGAGGCGCTGCGGCTCGACCCACGCCTCGCCGAGACCGGACACGACGTGGGTGTCATCCGACTTGAGCGGCACCGCTGGGCCCAGGCGTTGGAATATCTCGCCGAGGCGGCCACGATCGGCCCGAAGCGAATGGATTCCGGGCGGACCATCGCCGCCGGCCTGCACCGTTTGGTGCTCTACGGTGCGGGCTGGTCGCTGGTGGCAGCGGTGCTGGTGGCGTTCGCGGCCTCGGCGAACGACGGGTTCTCCCGCGTGCTGGCGGTGCTCGCCGCGCTCACCGGCGGGATCGTGGTCTGGCAGCTCGGCGCCCGGCTGCCGGGGCTGACCCGGACCGTCCTACCGGACCTGCTGCGTTCGGACCGGACGATGGCCCTGGCGGTCTACGGGGTGGCGGCCGCGCCGCTGCTGCTGCTGGTGTACGCGGTGGTCGGCTCGCCGTGGCCACTGGTGCTGGCCGTCGTCGCCACGGCGATCGCCGAGTTCGCGGTCTTCACCCGCACCGCCATCCGCTGATCCGTCAGGCGCGACGCGCCCAGGTCCAGGCGTAGCCGTCGTCCTCACAGGCGCGGGCCGCGTCGCAGAGGTCCAGTGGGCGGAAGGTGTCGACCATGACGGCCAGCTCATCGAAGTAGTCCGCACCAATGGAACGCTCGGCCGCACCCGGCTGTGGGCCGTGGGTGAAGCCGGACGGGTGCAGCGAGATCGAGCCCTGCTCGATGCCGGAGCCGCGCCGGGCCTCGTAGTTGCCGCCGGTGTAGAAGAGCATCTCGTCGGAGTCGACGTTGTGGTGGTTGTACGGCACCGGGATCGAGTCCGGGTGGTAGTCCACCTTGCGGGGCACGAATGAGCAGATCACGAAATTCGGCCCCTGGAAGGTCTGGTGCACCGGCGGGGGCTGGTGGATCCGGCCGGTGATCGGCTCGAAGTCGTGGATGGAGAACGCCCACGGGTAGAGGTGGCCGTCCCAGCCGACCACGTCGAACGGGTGGTTGGCGTAGACGTAGCGGGTCCAACCACGGCGGTGGCGGACCAGCACCTCGACCTCCTCGTCGTCGACGAGCAGCGGGGCGTCCGGGCCCCGGACGTCGCGCTCGCAGTACGGCGAGTGCTCCAGGAACTGGCCGCGTACCGAGAGGTAGCGCTTGGGCGGGCCGATGTGCCCGGCCGCCTCGATGGTGAGCAGCCGGACGGGCTGGTCGCCGGTGGGCACCAGCCGGTGGATGGTCGAGGTGGGGATGACGACGTAGTCGCCAGCGACCGCGTCCAGCACGCCGAACGGCGACTCGACCCGCAGAGTGCCCGCCTCGATATAGAGGCAGTGGTCGCCGGTGGCGTCGCGGAAGAGCGGCGAGGGCCGGTCGGCGAGCACGTACCCGATCCGGACGTCGTCGTTGGCGAGCAGGTACTGCCGGCCGAGGACCGGGTCGGCGCTACCGGCGTCGAGCTTGTGGGTACGCAGGTGGCGGGGCTTGAGCGGCAGGTTCGGCGAGCGGGTGGACGCCGGCGGGGTGAACTCGTCGGCGGCCAGGATCGCGGTCGGCGCGTACCGGTGGTAGAGCAGCGACGAGTCGGAGGAGAAGCCCTCCTGACCCATCAGCTCCTCGGCGTAGAGGCTGCCGTCGGGCTGGCGGAACTGGGTGTGGCGCTTACGCGGCACCTCGCCGACGCTGCGGTAGTACGGCATCTCGCCTCCCGATAGGTCCCGTTCACCGGCCGGTGGCGTCCGATAATCGGACGCTGTTGTCCGTTCCTTGTAGCGTCCCGTACATTCTTGTTCCGTGTCAACGCAGGTGCCCGCACTCCTCGACGGCCTGGTGGACGACGCCGCCGTCTTCCCACCGGGCAGCGCCGAGCTGCCCGACGCCGTGCTCGCGCACCGTGGGTACCGCACCGCCTGGTACGCCGACCTGGTCGGTCCGCTGCTGCTCCCGGCCTCGACGCTGACCCGCGGCGACCTGAGCGAACTCGTCGACCCCGGCGAGGGCCTGGTGGTCGGGGTGATCGGCGACACCGGGATCGCGGGCCTGTCCGGCGCGCTGTCGTTCCTGGCCCCGGACGATGTCACCGCCCGGCAGGTCGAGGTGGCGGTCGCCAAGCGGGGCGAGGATCCGCTGCCCGGCATCGCCGAACTGCTGCGGGCGACCGGCACCCTGCCGGGCGTCGAGGCCGTCTACGCCGAGCTGCCGCTGACCTTCGGGCTGATGGGCGCGCTGGATGCCCTCGCCGCCGCTCGTGCTGACGGGATGCCGATCGCGGCGAAGTTCCGTACCGGCGGGCTGGCCTCCGAGCTGTTCCCGACCCCGGCCGAGCTGGCCGCGGTCATCTGCGCCTGCCGGGACCGGGACCTGCCGTTCAAGCTCACCGCAGGGCTGCACCAGGCGGTCCGGCACCTCGACCCGACGACCGGGTTCACCCACCACGGCTACGCCAACGTGCTGGCGGCGACCCTGGCCGCCGCCGAGGGGGACGGCGTGGACGTGGTCACCGAGCTGCTCACCGTGACCGACCCGCGCCCGCTGCTGAACCGAACCAGTGGACGGCTGGACGTGCCCCGCCCGCTCTGGGTCGGCTTCGGCTCGTGCAGCATCCTGGAACCACTGACCGATCTGATCCGGCTGGGGCTGGTGAACGGGGGCTACGACGCATGACCTGGGTGACCGGCGCCGACGGATCGCCGTACGGAGTGACGAACCTGCCGTACGGGGTGTTCCGGCAGGACGGGGGCCGGCCGCGGATCGGCGTACGGATCTCCTCGTGGGTGCTCGACCTCGCCGCCGCGGAGGCCGCCGACCTGGTGCTGGCCGCCGGCACGCTCGGCCGACCCACCCTGAACGACTTCATGGCGCTGGGCCGTCCGCAGTGGACCGCGGTGCGGCAACGGATCATCGAGCTGCTGACCGACCCGGCACACCGCCCGGCCGTGGAGCCCCTGCTGGTGCCGCTGGACGAGGTGGAGCTGCTGCTCCCCGTCGAGGTGGCCGACTACGTCGACTTCTACTCCTCGGAGCACCACGCGGGCAACGTCGGGCAGATCTTCCGTCCGGGCCAGCCGCCGCTGCTGCCGAACTGGAAGCACCTGCCGATCGGCTACCACGGGCGGGCCGGCACGGTGGTGGTGTCCGGTACGCCGGTGGTCCGCCCCATCGGCCAGCGCGCCTCCGCCGAGGGCCCGGTCACCGGCCCGTCGGTACGCCTCGACATCGAGGCCGAGGTCGGGTTCGTGGTGGGCGTACCCAGCCCGCTGGGCGCCCGGGTGGCCGCCGACGACTTCGCCGACCATGTCTTCGGCGTGGTGCTGGTCAACGACTGGTCGGCCCGGGACATCCAGGCCTGGGAGTACCAGCCGCTCGGCCCGTTCCTGGGCAAGTCCTTCGCCACGTCGGTATCCGCCTGGGTGACACCGCTGGACGCGCTCGCCGACGCCTTCGTGCCGGCCCCGGAGCAGGACCCGCCGGTGGTCGACTACCTGCGGGACGTGCCGCACCTGGGGCTGGACCTGGCGCTGGCGGTCGAGTGGAACGGCGAGCGGGTCAGTGAGCCGCCGTTCGCGACCATGTACTGGACCCCGGCACAGCAGTTGGCGCACCTCACCGTCAACGGCGCGTCCCTGCGCACCGGTGACCTGTACGCCTCGGGCACCGTCTCCGGCCCGACCCGGGAGCAGGTCGGCTCGTTCCTGGAGCTGACCTGGGGCGGGGCCGAGCCGGTGCAGCTCGGCGATGAGAGCCGTACGTTTCTCGCCGACGGTGACACGGTGACCATCACGGCCACCGCTCCGGGCCCGGACGGCACCACCGTCGCCCTCGGCGAGGTCACCGGGACAATTCTGCCGGCCCGCTGAACCGGCCCGTCAGTCACCACCTGAGCCGTCTTCGGCTCCCTTTGCTCTGCTTCACCCCACGCAACACTTTGGGCCGCCCAGTGTTGCGTCTGTCGAAGCAGAGCAAAGCGGCGGAATCAGGTATCTCCGCTCGCGCCGGACCGGTCTGACCGCCTGTGGTTCGGGCCGTCTCATCGATGGGACTCGTGATCGCACCGGCTGTGCGATCACCAGGCCTGGTTACCCCGTTGGTCACGCGGATCAATCGCTCCGCCACCCGGTACGGGCCAGGCTCAGCCCGGCCGTCCGGGGGTGGGGCATCCCATCGCACAAGGAGGTAACGACGATGCACGATCTCGCGGGCGCGGTCTGGCGTACCAGCAGTCGCTCAAACGACCAAGGGCTCTGCGTGGAGGTGGCCGACAACCTGGTCGCCGTCCTCGATCTGGTCGCGGTACGCGACTCCAAGGACCAGACCGGTCCCACACTCGCCGTCAGCCCGCCGGGGTGGACAGCCTTCATCGGAGCGATCCGGGCCGGTCGCTTCGAGCACTGACCGCCGCCGGACCCGGTCGACGACCGGTGCCGAGCGGTCGCCGGAACGGACAACGTGGCCTCCGGGCGGTGAAAATTCCGTCCCGGGGGCCTCGTTCGGCCCTCACCCCGCGTACCGTCATCGACACGGGAGGGCGGCATGTCGACGGTGGCGGTTACCGGGTTCATCGAGGCACACACCGGCGATGCCTGGCGTCTGCTGACCGACCTGCCCGCTCGGGCGGCCCGACTGACCACCGCCGGCCCGGTCGAGCTGCTCACCCCGGGCCCGTTCGGGCCGGGCACCGCGTGGCGTGAGCAGCGCGCCCAACCGGGCGGCGGCACGCTCACCGAGGAGTTCCTGGTGGTGGAGGCAGTTGCCCCACGCCGGCTGGTGCTCTGCTCCTCCGGTGCCGGCGCGGACTACCGGATCACCTGGATCCTGCGACCGGTCCGCCGTCGTGGCCGTGGCTGCACGGCGGTCACCGTCACCCAGGAGGCGGCGCCGACCGCCCCGTACGGCAGGGTGGTGGCACTGCTGCTGGGCGGGCTGGCCGCCCGCGCGGTCGAGGTGGCGCTCCGGCGCGATCTCGCCGACCTGGCCGTCGCGGCCGGCACCATCGGCTCGGTCGAAGCCGCCTGACCGCGGATCGGCCGACCTCTCGCACGTGGCCGACGTGACCTGACCGGGGTTCCGCAGGTTCCGCTGGGTAGGGTGCCGGGCGGAGGTGCGGCATGGGGTTCCCGAAGGGCCGACGACGGCTCGTGCTGGCGGTCGCGGCGCTGCTCGCCGTGGCGGCGGTCGCGGTCATCGTCCACCGGGTGCTCGCGCCGGCCGAGGTGAGCACGGTGGCCCGGGGTGGATACCCGGCCGCGGCCGAGCCGCCCGTCGGCGTGGTCGGACGGCTGCCGGTCGCCCCGCTGATCGTGGACTCCCGGCTGCGGGTGTACGCCGCGCACCGCCAGGTCTACGCCGACCGGCCGGTCGACGGGCGGCACCGGACCACCCCGTACTGGTCGTACCGGCGCTGGCCGGCGGAGCTGACCGGGGTGGTCGGCAGCGGCAGCACGGTGGTCAGTCGCTGGTCCGACGGTCGACTGGTCGCGCTCGACGCTTCGAGCGGTCGGGTGCTCTGGCGGGCCGACGGCCCGGTGCCGGTCGAGACCGGTGCGGTCGTACGGCGTACCGGGGCGGCCACGGTCTGGGACCCGAGTGGTCTGCACCGCACCGATCTTCCGGACGGCCGGACGGTGCTGGTGGTGACCGGGGACGACGAGGCGCGCGGGGTGGAGTTGGCCGGTGGCCGGGAGCTGTGGCGGGTCGACCTGCCCGGTCGCTGCCGCAGCGACGTCGGCACCACCTCGTCCGGGCAGTTGATCGGCGTGGACTCCTGTGCCGGGCCGGCCACGGTCGAGTTCCGGGACGCGGCGACCGGCGCGGTGCGCGAACGGTGGCGGCCGCCGGGTGGCCCGGACGGGCTGGTGGTGACCCCGCTCGGCTGCCGTACCGGCCGATCGGACTGCCCCGCTCTGCGGACCGCCGGGCCGGGCGACGCGGGTGGCCGCGGTTGGCTGTTGGGCGCCGGTACGCCGACCGCCGCACCAGCGCTGGACCCGGTCGGTGCCACGCTGGCCGGCGAGCAGGCGGTCGCCGTTGTCGACGGCGTGGCGGTGGGCCGGTCGGCCCGCTCGGGCGCGGAGCTCTGGCGGGTCGACGGTCTGGGACCGGCCCGGGTGCTCGCCGTCCAGCCGGGCCGGGTGCACCTGCTGACCGAGGTGAACGACCTGGTGACGCTGGATCCGGTGACCGGTGCCCAACTCTCCCGCTTCTCGCTCAACGTCGGGTCGGACGGCACCGGCTGGGCGCCCGGAGCGGTGACCGCGATGGACGGTTACCTCGCGGTGGAACGGCTCCGCGAGCCGGTCGACCCGGACGGGGACGACCAGCGCTACTACCTGACCGCCGAGGCGGTGATCCTGGCCGCCACCTGATCGTGGGTCTGGCCTGGGAACCTTCCGCCACATCTGACCGAAAACGGTACGTTTTTCACGGTTCAGGTTTCGGCTGGAGGGGGCGGCACATGGGTAGGACAGCGGTCGGCTGGCTCGTCGGCGGTGCACTCGCCGCCACGGCGAGCCTCGCGGTGGCGGTTCCGACGGTGCTCGCCCCGGGCGACCCGGTGGCGGTTGCCGCGGTTCTGGCGGCGCCGTCGGGGGACACCGGGGTCACCTTCGAGGTGATACCGGGTACGCCGACGCCGACGCCCACCGGCGAGCCGACGCAGCCGCCGCCGAGTCCCACCGGCGAGCCGACGCAGCCGCCGCCGAGTCCCACGTACGACCCGACGCAGCCGCCGCCGAGCCCCACGTACGACCCGACGCAGCCACCGCCGACCGAGTTGCCGGTGACCGGGTCGGGATCGTCGACGGCCGGCCCGGTGGCGCTGCTGGGCATGGCGCTGATTCTGATCGGCTGGATGGTGGTCCGCCGCCAGCGACGGGAGTGAACCCGGCCGACCAGCGACGGCCTCACCGTCGGGCTGGCAGTCGTCTCCAGTGCCGCCGGCCCAGCCAGGCCAAGCCGGTGATCACCAGCAGGCCCGCTGCGGACGCGGCCACGTTCCAGGCGGTCGTCATTCGGGAGAAGAACGTGCCGGGCTTGCCGACCTTGCCCGGCTCGGGGAACTCGATCTGCCGGGTCACCTCCTTCTTGATCAGGCCACTCTCCAGCTTGAGGTCGATCTTCCAGGGCCCGTCCGCCAGGTCGGCCGGGAATCGGACGGTGACCTGGCCGGGCACCCCAGGTGCCAACGTGGTGCCCTGCACGACGTCGAACGGCCCAGCCCGAGTTCCGGCCGGCCCCTCGGTGAGGGTCGCCGTTCCGGTCAGATCCAACGCCCGCCCGCCGGTGTTGGAGACCTTGATGGCGACCGACGGTTCGCCCTGCGGGCTCCGCGCCGGCAGCAGATCGCCGATGGTGAAATCGGAGACCGGCTCGCCGCCAGGGCCGATGTCCAGGTAGACCCGGATGCCGACCCGGTGCACCTGGGTGATGCTGCCGTTGGGCCGCGGCTTGGAGATCGCGGACGCCCAGATCACCCCGTACCGTTCACCGGCGGATGCGATCTTCGGCACCTCGATGGTCGCCCTGACCTTCGCCTCCTCGCCCGGCTCCAGGTCGATCGTGTCGCGGTCGAGGCCGATCCACGAGGTCAGCTCGTTGGCCGTACGCCCCTCGCCGAAGACGAACTTTTCCTTCTCCAGCGTCGCCGCGGCCGGATAGACGTCGAGCCGCTGCCGCTCGTCGGTCCGATTGACGATCAGGATCTGCCGCTTGATGGTCGTGCCGGGCGGCAGGTGGTCGACGATGTAGCGCAACGCCCGAGGGTCGTCGCGGCGGTTGGTCGGTGCCTCCAGTAGCCGGATTCCGAGGCGCTCGTCGGCATCGGGCTCGGCCGCGCCGGCCCGGGTCGACAGACCCGGACCGGCGAGGCAGAGCAGTGCCAGCGCGACCGCGACGGTCGACCGGCCCCGGCGGCTACGCCACCGAATGCGTCACCGTCCCGGTGTAGACGCCCGCGATGCTGTCCAGCGGCACGTGGACGATCAGAGTCGGGTTCCAGGTCGCGGTGTTACCGCCGGTGCCGCCGGTGTGGGTGAACGCCGGGAGGGGCGTGACACTGGACAGCGGCGCCGCATTGACGGCGGCGGCCTGCCCCGGGGTGAAGGTGCCGGTGCCGGTGGTCGCGGTGGCGGGACCTGACCAGTAGTCGATCAGTTCCGGCTCGACCGTCTCGGCCGCGGTGCCGCCGCCGGTCTGGAAGACCGTGGAGGTCACCGTGGCCGCCCAGGAGGCGTCCGCCGCACCCCGGGAGTCGGTGACCGTGACCGGGCCGAGGGCGCCCGTGATCGTGCTACCCGGAGCGCCATCGCCCAGGTCGGCGGCGGCCGGCGCGTCGATGTCGAGGGTGCCGGCGAGCACCTCGAAGGTGACGGTCGTGGTGTCGGTGGGCGCGGCGGCGGCCGGCGCGGCGAGGAAGCCCACCATCGCCGCTGCGGCCGCCCCGGCCAGACAGATCTTGACAGTACGCACTGCTTGTTACCCCGTTTTCTCGAAGTGGAGCCCGGGCGTGGGTCGTGGAAAGCCGGGCCACTTCGGAAGATACGGCAGGTAACGAACAGAAGCGGACAAACAGTATTTACGTCATTATTTGGGTGAGGAGGCCCCAACTCCTCAGTTCAGCGCCGCCTCGGCAGCGGCCAGGAAGGCGTCGTTCTCGGCCGGGGTGCCGATGGTGACCCGCACCCCGTCCCCCGGGAACGGTCGGACGATCACCCCGCGCGACTCGCACGCCTTGCCGAACGCCACCGACCGTTCGCCCAGCGGCAGCCAGACGAAGTTCGCCTGGCTGGTCGGCACCTCGGGCACGAACTTGCGCAGCGCCTCGGTGACCCGGTCCCGTTCGGCGACGACCAGGGCGCAGCGGCGCTCCATCTCCTCGACCTGGCTCAGTGCGGCGAGCGCACCGGCCTGGGCGGCCGTGCTGGTGGAGAACGGCGTCACGACCTTGCGGACCGCCGCGGCCACCGCGGGCTGGGCGACCAGCCAGCCGATCCGCAGCCCGGCCAAGCCCCATGCCTTGGACAGGGTGCGCAGCACCGCGACGTTCGGTCGGTCCAGGTAGTCGAGGCCGTCCGGCACCTCCGGGTCGGTGACGAACTCCCGGTACGCCTCGTCGATGACCACCAGCACGTCGTCCGGCACGGCGTCGAGGAACCGGTCCAGCTCGGCCCGGCGTACCGCCGTACCGGTGGGGTTGTTCGGGTTGCAGACCACGATCATCCGGGTCCGGTCGGTCACCGCCGCGGCCATCGCCACCAGGTCGTGCCCGTGCCCGGCGTCGTTGGGCACCCGCACGCTGGTCGCGCCGCTGGTCGCCGCGATGATCGGGTACGCCTCGAACGACCGCCACGCGTAGAGGAACTCGTCGCCGGGCAGGCAGGTGGCCCGGACGAGGTGCTCGGCGAGCGCCACCGACCCGCAGCCGGTGGCGATCCGGTCGGCCGCGACGCCGTACCGCTCGGCCAGCACGTCGCGCAGAGCGACCACACCCATGTCCGGGTAGCGGTGCGACGCGAGGACGGCCTCGGTGACCGCCTCCACCACACCGGGCAGCGGCCCGTACGGCACCTCGTTGCTGGCCAGCTTGATCGCCTCGGGCAGCCCCAGCTCGCGGGCCAGGTCAGCGGGGCTGCGCCCCGGCACGTAGCTGGGCAGTGCGTCCAGGTCGGCGCGGGTCAGCCGTAGCGCCGGCTGGTGACGTCCGGAGTCGGTCATGGGGTGTCTCCCGGGGGTTCGGTGCGGTCGTTCGGGGGGATGGCGCCGGTGGTGCGGGGGAGTTCAACGACCACCGTCTGCGCCCGCTTGTCGTGCAGCGCCTGGCGCAGAGGGTGGTCGAAGAGCGGGGAGAGGGAGTCGACCAGTTGCAGCACCAGGCCGAGGCCAGCGCAGTACCAGAGCAGGGTGGGCATGCCGAGAGGGCTCCACCGGCGCAGCGCCCGGCCGAAACCGAGCGGCTGGTCCTCGACGAGTGGCACCGCCTTGATCCGCATGACCCGCTTGCCGACGGTCTGCCCGCCGGCGGCCATGGCGGGCACCTCGTACGCCAGCCAGAGGGCGGTGGCGATCACCGGGATCACCACCTGGAGGAGCCCAACCTGCTCGTTGATCTGCGGCAACCCCTCGGTGGAGGAGTCGCCGGCCGCGAAGCGCCGACCCACCTCCCGCCAGTAGGGCCCGGTCTCCTCGAAGAACCGCCAGACGAACCAGCCGTTCACCAGCACGTTCAACCCGAAGACGAGGCTGAAGTCGATCAGCCGGGCGGTCAGTCGGCGGCCGAAGCCGGCCAGCGCCAAACCGTGCGGGCGCGGCTCGGGCGGCCGTCCGGGCCAGCCGGGCGGGCCGGCCTGCGGTGCCCAGCCGGGCGGAACACCCGGCGGTGCCCAGCCGGGCGGCCCGGCCTGTGGCGCCCAACCCGGCGGGCCGGCCTGCGGCCCCCAACCCGGGCCGTGCCCCGGTTGCGGACCGTGCCCCGGTTGCGGACCACTGCCCGGTTGCGGACCACTGCCCGGGTATGGGCCGTGGCCCGGGTATGGGCCGTGGCCCGGGTATGGGCCGTGGCCCGGGTATGGGCCGTGGCCCGGCGGTGGGCCGTACCCCGGGTATGGGCCGTGGCCCGGTTGTGGGCCCGGCCCGGGGTGCTGCGGCCAGCCGGGGGCGACGGCGACGGGGGTGGCCGGCGCTTGTGGAGCGGCCGGCGGCTCGACCGGGGGTGGTCCCTCGGGTGGGGTGGCGTCGACGGGGATGGGCGCGCCGAGCCAGCCCTCGCCGTCCCAGTACCGCCGCGTCTCGGTGTCGGCGGGGTCGACGTACCAGCCGGGTTGCACACTCACGCCGTCGCTCCGCTTCGCTGCGCGACGGCGTGCGACGCCACGCTAATGGACCTGCTGGTTCGCTCGCTCCGCTCGCTCACTCAGACACCTTAACGACGACCGTCTCGGCGAACTTGTCATGGAGGCACTGCTGCCAGGGCTTGTCCCAGAGCTGCCAGAACCCGTCGAGATAGTTGAGCCCGGGGACGAAGGCAACGGCCAGGTGCTGCACCAGCCATCGCCGGCCGGCCATCGCCCGGTTCAGCGTCCGGGTCGGGTCGAGCGGCACCACACGCAGCTTCATCGCCTTCTTACCGAGGGTCTGGCCGTCGCGCTTGAGGTACTCCACGTGGTAGAGCCAGTACAGGCCGAGCAGCAGGACGAACATGCCGACCTGGAGCAGCAGGATCGGCAGGAAGTAGCTGAGGAAGATGGTGCTCGGGTCCGGGTCCATGACCGTCCCGTCCGGCTTGACCTCGGACATCTTGGTGACCATGCGCCAAAAGAGGATCGCGAAGGCGGGTAGGAACAGCACCAGCGCGACGCCGCTGGCCAGGGCCATGTCGATCAGCCAGGCCAGCAGCCGGTCGCTGAAGCTGGCCAGCGGCTGGCCGCCCGGGCTCAGCGTCGGCGGCGGGGCCATTGGTCGAGGCGGTCCCGGGTACCACGGCGGCGGGGCGTACCCGGGTGGGGCGTACTGCGGCGGGACCGCGTACCCCTGGGGGTGTCCGGGCGGCGGGGTGACGCCGCCGGCGGTGGGTGAGGGCCCACCGACCGGCGGCATCGGGTACGACGGAGGCTGCGTCACGCTCGACAGTGTTACAGGTTGCCGCGGGCTTCCTGCTCCCGTTCGATGGCCTGGAAGAGCGCCTTGAAGTTGCCCTTGCCGAAGCCGAGCGAGCCGTGCCGCTCGATCAGTTCGAAGAAGACGGTCGGACGGTCCTGCACCGGCTTCGTGAAGATCTGGAGCAGGTAGCCGTCCTCGTCCCGGTCGACCAGGATCTTGCGGGCCTTCAGCTCCTCGATCGGCACCCGCACGTTGCCGATCCGGGCGCGCAGCTCCGGGTCCTCGTAGTACGAGTCCGGCGTGTCCAGGAACTCGACGCCGGCGGTCCGCATCGCGTCGACGCTGGCCAGGATGTCGTTGGTGGCGACCGCGATGTGCTGGGGGCCCGGGCCCTGGTAGAACTCCAGGTACTCGTCGATCTGCGACTTCTTGCGGGCGATCGCCGGCTCGTTGAGCGGGAACTTCACCTTACGGGTGCCGTTCGCCACGACCTTGCTCATCAGCGCCGAGTAGTCGGTGGCGATGTCGTCGCCGATGAACTCCGCCATGTTGGAGAAGCCCATCACGCGCTTGTAGAACTCGACCCACTCGTCCATCCGGCCCAGCTCCACGTTGCCGACCACGTGGTCGACGGCCTGGAAGAAGCGCTTCGGCTGGATGCCGGCGTCGATCATCGGCCGCCGGTCCACGATCGGGCCGCGGGCCACGAAGCCGGGCAGGAACGGGCCGGTGTAGCGGGAGCGGTCGACCAGGGTGTGCCGGGTGTCGCCGTACGTGGCGATGGCGGCCAGCCGGACCGTGCCGTGCTCGTCGGTCACGTCGTGCGGCTCGACCACGCCGTTGGCGCCCTGCGCGACGGCGTGCGCGTACGCGCTGTCGACGTCCGGCACCTCCAGCGCGATGTCGCTGACCCCGTCGCTGTGCCGGGCCACGTGCTCCGCGCCGTCGGCGTCCGGGCGCACCGCGCCGGTCAGCACGAACCGGGCCGAGCCGCTGGTCAGGACGTACTGGGCGTGGTCCCGGTAACCCTGCTCCGGGCCGCGGTACGCCACGCAGGTCATGCCGAAGGCGGTGGAGTAGTAGTGCGCGGCCTGCTTGGCGTTACCGACCAGGAAGTGCACGTGGTCGAGGCCCTTGACCGGGAAGGGGTCGTGGCTGATGTCGTGGTCGACAGCGCCGACGAGCCGGTCGATGTCGACGTCCTCGGTCGACTGGGGTCGGTCGATCGCCTGGGTCATGATGGCCTCCCTCGCGTACCGGCCGGCCTCGTGGGCCGCCGTGGTTGGTCTTGTGGCGAGGATCGCGGTCCGGGCCCGAGGTGGGCAACTGTCGGCGTAAATGCTGGTCAGGTTGCGCATTCGGTATGGTCTGAACCCATGAACGGTGAGCAAGCTGTACAGCTCGATGAACTCGACGTGCGCTTGATCGATCTGCTGGCCGAGGAGCCCCGCATCGGGGTGCTGGAGTGCTCGCGGCGGCTCGGCGTGGCCCGCGGAACCGTGCAGGCCCGGCTGGACAAGCTGGTCGACCGTGGCGTCATCGGTGGCTTCGGCCCGGACATCTCGCCGGCCGCCATCGGGTTCGGGGTGACCAGCTTCGTCACCTTGGAGATCAGTCAGCGGCACGGCCACGACCCGGTCACCGCCCACCTCGCCGCCATCCCCGAGGTGCTGGAGGCGCACACCATCACCGGCTCCAGCGACCTGCTCTGCCGGATCGTGGCCCGCTCCAACACCGACCTGCAACGGGTCATCGACCAGATCGTCTCGTCCGCCGGCATCACCCGGGCCTCGACGATCATCGCGCTCGCCGAACAGATCCCCTACCGCACGTTGCCGCTGGTGCGTAGTGCGGTCCGGCGGTAAGGAAGGGCACCTTATTAACGCCTCCGGTAGAGGAGGGGTCCCCTGTTAACACCTGCGGCGTCAGAAAGCGCGGCGACACGGCGGTGCGGGCGTACGGAAGATCCGTGATCGTGGCTACGGTGTGCGGTGTGGCGAAGGGGAGCGTACGCGGCGGGCTACTGCTTGGCCTCGCTGCGGTCATCGCCCTCGCCGCCACCGGCGTGTGGAATCCGTTCCCGAAGCTGTGGGAGTGGGTCGACCGCAGCGATCCCATCTCTGAGCCCGATGTGGTATGGCAGCAGCGGGTCGGTGGCACGCCACGCAGCGTGACCATCGCTGGCGACGCCGTGGTGATCGAGCAGCGTACCCGGGTCGAGGCCCGCAGCCTGGCCACCGGCGCCCAGCTGTGGGAGCGCAAGGCCGACTGGTCGGCGGTCGCGGGCGGCGACCGGGACCCGGTGGTCGCGGTGGGCAAGCTTCTGGTCAAGGGGTACGAGCTGCTCGACCCGACGACCGGGGCGACCCGACGGCGCGACGACGATGCGGTGGCCGTCTGGACGTACCGCAACCTGCTGCTCGACGCCCGCTGTACGGACGCCACCGACTGCACCCTGAGCGCCTGGGACCCGCGCGGCACCACGCCACTGTGGACGGCTTTCCTGCCCGGAGTGCACAGCGGTCTGCTTGCCGACAACCCGGGGCTGCGCGGCACCCGTCGGCTCACCGCCACCCGGGTCGACGACGGGGTGGCCGGGCCCGAGCCCGCACCGCCGCTGCTCGGTTTCCCGGTCGACGGCCGGGTGCACGTGGTCGACACCGCGACCGGTCGGGTGTTGCAGAACGTCGAACCGGGTCGGGACGAGCGGCTCTCGGTGGTGGGTGGCCGGATGCTGCGGATCACCGCCCGATCCCAGGACGGCACCTGCTACTTCGCCATCTCCGCCCGGGACCCGGCGACGGGGCAGGAGGCATGGCAGCGGTCCGGGGTCAACCTGCGGACCGCCGACAGCGCCGGCTGCGTGCAGCGGGAGGACCCGCAGGGCGCGCGGAACGTGCTGATCGGGGTCGCCCCGGACGGTCGCGAGGCGGTCATCGACGGGTACGACGGGCGGCTGCTCTGGGTCGGCGACCCGGGCACCAAGCTGATCGCGGTGGACGACCGCTACGCGCTGGTCCGGGCCGCCGACAAGCGCTCGGTGGTGGCCCGCGAGCTGGGCACCGACCGGGTCCGGTGGACCCGTCCCGCCACTGGCAAGGTGACCGCCGCGCTCACTCCGTACGCGGCGGTGGTGACCGACGAGAAACCCTCCCGGTTGGTCGCCGTGGACCCGCGGACCGGCCGGGAGCTCGCGGTTCTGCGGACCTCCGCCAACGCCCTCGCCGTCGGGTCGCAGGGCATGATCATCGGCGAGGGGCGGGAGATCGGGTACGTCCGCTTCGGTGCCACCGGTAACGCGCCCGCCCCGGCACCCGGCGACGGCGGCAACCCCGGCAACACCGGCCCAGGCGGTGGCACCACCCGCACCCCCGCGCCCGGGGACGGCGACGACTGCGGACCCAAGGGCGAACTCTGCCCCGAGCCCGGCAGCGGCTGAACAGGCGCCACGGTCCGGCGTGGGCGGGGAGAGCGGCAGTGACCAGGACCGCGGAGCGCGGTGGGCCCGCCGGATGAGAGCGGCGTCCCAGGACCAGCCCGGCGGGTGGGACTGATCGACCGGTCTGCCCTAGGCTTGCCGCTCATGAGCAGTGCCGCCGCATTCTCGTACGCCCCCCTGCTGCCGACCGGCCCCGACCAGACCGATTACCGGCTGGTCACCGACGAGGGCGTGGACGTCGTACACGGCCCGGGGGGCCGCCGTTTCCTCACCGTGGAGCCGGCCGCGCTGACCGCGCTGACCGCCGAGGCGATGCACGACATCGCGCACTTCCTGCGTCCGGCCCACCTGGCCCAGCTCCGGGCGATCATCGACGACCCGGCGGCCTCGCCGAACGACCGATTCGTCGCACTCGACCTGCTGCGCAACGCGAACATCGCGGCCGGCGGAGTGCTGCCGATGTGCCAGGACACCGGGACCGCGATCGTGATGGGCAAGCGCGGCCGGCACGTGCTGACCGACGGCGCCGACGCCGAGGCCATTTCCCGGGGCGTCTACCAGGCGTACACCAAGCTGAACCTGCGCTATTCGCAGCTTGCCCCGCTGACCATGTGGGACGAGCGGAACACCGGCAGTAACCTGCCGGCCCAGGTCGACCTGTACGCCGAGGACCCGGACGGGCACCCCGACGCGTACAAGTTCCTGTTCATGGCCAAGGGCGGCGGCTCGGCCAACAAGTCCTACCTCTACCAGGAGACCAAGGCGCTGCTGAATCCGACGCGGATGATGCAGTTCCTGGAGGAGAAGCTGCGGCTGATCGGCACCGCCGCCTGCCCGCCGTACCACCTGGCCATCGTCATCGGCGGCACCTCCGCCGAGTACGCCCTGAAGACCGCGAAGTACGCCAGCGCCAAGTACCTCGACGCGCTGCCCACCGCCGGCTCGATGAGCGCGCACGGCTTCCGGGACCTGGAGTTGGAGGCCGAGGTCCTGGAGCTGACCCGCAACTTCGGCATCGGCGCGCAGTTCGGCGGCCGGTACTTCTGCCACGACGTACGGGTGGTCCGGCTGCCCCGGCACGGGGCGTCCTGCCCGGTGGCGATCGCCGTCTCCTGCTCGGCGGACCGGCAGGCGGTCGCCAAGATCACCCCGTCGGGTGTGTGGCTGGAGCGACTGGAGACCGACCCGGCGCGCTTCCTGCCCGACGTCACCGACGCCTCGCTCGACGCGGAGCTGGTCGTCCGGGTCGACCTCAACCGGCCGATGGACGAGATCCGCGCCGAGTTGTCCAAGTACCCGGTGAAGACCCGGCTGTCGCTGTCCGGCCCGCTGGTGGTGGCCCGGGACATCGCGCACGCCAAGATCGCCGAGCGGCTGGACGCCGGTGAGCCGATGCCGCAGTACCTTCGTGACCACGCGGTCTACTACGCCGGCCCCGCGAAGACCCCCGAGGGATACGCCTCCGGCTCGTTCGGCCCGACCACCGCCGGCCGGATGGACGCGTACGTGGAGAAGTTCCAGGCCGCTGGCGGTTCGCAGGTGATGCTGGCCAAGGGCAACCGGTCGGGGCAGGTGACCCGCTCCTGCCAGCAGCACGGCGGCTTCTACCTCGGCTCGATCGGGGGTCCCGCAGCCCGCCTCGCCCAGGACTGCATCAAGCACGTCGAGGTCCTGGAGTACCCGGAGTTGGGTATGGAAGCGGTCTGGAAGATCGAGGTCGAGGACTTCCCCGCCTTCATCGTGGTCGACGACAAGGGCAACGACTTCTTCGCCGAGGTCACCAAGCCGGTGCTCACCGTCGGTCGTCGCTGACCGCTGACGAGACGGAAGGGGCGTCGGGCAGTTCGCCCGGCGCCCCTTCCGCGGTTCGTCGTCCGTGCATTTATCGACATCGGTGCGCCCGCCCCCGCTGGGGTGGGAGCGGGCGCACCGCCCCCGTCGGATGCCGTCGCCGACAACCCACAATGAGTGTCCGGTGTACCGCTGTCGATCCGCTCTCAGATCACTATCGTCGGATCGAGGCGATCCGTGACCATGGGGCTACCCTGCTGAAGTTGCACCGATGATGCGGGAGAGCGAATGCGGTTCGGGATTCTGGGACCTCTGCGGGTCGGTGGTGGCGAGTCCACCGTCACCGCTGGTCGCGACCGGATCGTGCTCGCCATGTTGCTGTTGCGGGCCGGCCGGTTGGTGCCGGTCGAGGAGTTGGTCGACGCGGTGTGGGAGGAGCACCCACCGACCACGGCTCGTGCTCAGTTGCAGACGTGTGTGTCGCGGCTGCGCCATCGTTTCAGCGAGCTCGGGTTGGCACCGGAGATCATCGTGACGGATCCGGTGGGCTACGGCGTTCGTACCGCGCCGGCCGATCTGGACGCCGAGGTGTTCGCGCGGGACGTGGAGGCGGCACGGGCGGCCGTTTCCGCCGGTCGGTTGGCCGATGCGGGTGAGCGGTTCCGTTCCGCTCTGGCGCTGTGGCGGGGGCCGGCGTTGAGTGGCATTCCCAGTCGTAGTGTTCGTCGCCGTGCGCAGGTGCTCGATGAACAGCGTCTGAGCGTCTTGGAGGAGCACGTCGAGGTCGAGCTGCGGCTCGGGCGTGCGGCTGAGCTGATCGAGCAACTCGCCGAGAGCGTCGATCAGTATCCCCTGCGGGAGCGGCTACGTGGCCAGTTGATGCTCGCCCTCTCGTCGGTTGGTCGGCAGGCCGATGCGCTGGTGGTGTATCGGGAGGGTCGGCGGTTCTGCGTCGAGGAGTTGGGCATCGAGCCGGGTGCCGAGTTGCAGGCGTTGCACCAGCGGATTCTCGCCGGTGACCTGGCCCTGGCCGGCCGGGAGTCTCGTGCGGTGCATCCGGTGCGTTCATTGCCCCGGGCGATCGGCGACTTCACCGGCCGGCAGGAGACGGTGGCTCGCCTGGTCAAGGAGATCGAGGAAGACGGCAGCCGGATCCATCTGATCGACGGGATGGCCGGTAGCGGCAAGACGACCCTCGCCGTGCACGTGGCGACCGCGTTGAGTGACGCCTACCCCGACGCGCACCTCTTCATCGACCTGCACGGGCACAGCGACCGGGAGCCGCTGTCCGCCGCCGCCGCCCTGTCGGCGCTGTTGCACCAGATCGGCGTGCCCGGCGAACGCATACCGACGGAGACCGAGGAACGGGCTGCACGGTGGCGCAGCGAACTCTCCGGCCGACGGGCGATCGTCGTACTCGACAACGCCGCAACCGCCGCGCAGGTCGCGCCCCTGCTCCCCAGCGGTCGGGGCTGCCTCACCCTGATCACCAGCCGGCGCCGGCTCGCCGGGTTGGACGGTGGCCGGCCCTCGTCCCTCGCGGTGCTGAGCGCGGCCGAGGCCGTCGAGCTGCTCGGACGGGTGGTGGGCGACGATCGCGTGTCCGCCGAGCCCGAGGCCGCCGCCGAGGTGGTCCTGCGCTGCGGCCACCTGCCGCTCGCGATCCGACTGGCGGGTGCCCGGCTCGCCCACCGACCACGGTGGCGGGTGCGTGACCTCGCGGACCGGCTGGCCAGCGGTCGCGGGCCGCTCAGCGAGCTGTCGGCCGGCGAGCGCTCCGTCGGCGACGCCTTCGCGTTGTCGTACGCCCAGGTCGGTCCGGCGGCGGGGCGGATGTTCCGGCTGCTGGGCCTGTACCCGGGGGTGTTCTTCGACAGCCTGGTGGCCGCGGCCCTCACCGACCTGCCGCTGCCCGAAGCCCAGGACCTGCTGGACGGCCTGATCGACGCGCACCTCGTCGACGAGCCCGAACCGGGCCGGTTCCGCTTCCACGACCTGGTCCGGGACTTCGCTCGGCAGAAGTTGGCTGAGCCGGACGCCATCGAGGAGCGACCGGCGGCGTTGCAGCGGCTGCTCAACCTGTATCTGCACGCTGGTGCCGAACTCGCCCAGCTGGTGGACCAGTCGGTGAGTGGCGCCCATCTTCCGCTCCCTCCGCTGGAGCGACCCGACCTTTTGCAGGTGTACCGGTCGCAGGGCCTCGACTGGCTTGACCAGAACCGCGCGACCCTGGTCGCGTTGGTGCGGCTGGCCGGGGACGAGGGGGAGCTCCGTTACTGCTGGCAGTTGGTCCGGGCCTGCTGGAGCTACTGGTATGCCGGCGGACACCTCGACGAGCTGATCGAGGCACACACCGTCGGGTTGCGTGCCGCCGAGCGACTGGCTGACGACGAGGCCGTGGCAACGATGCACAACTATCTCGCGTCCGGCTACTACCGACTCGCTCGCTACCAGGATTCCCTCACCTCGATGGAGACGGCCCTGCGGCTGCGGGAGCGATCGGTGGATCGGATCGGGCGGGCCGGCACACACAAGAACGCAGCCACCGTTTACGCGATCAATGGCGACATCACCAGCGCGCTGAGCCATTTCGACCGGGCGCTGGTGCTGCTGCGGGCCGCGGGCTACGAGAGGGGGACGGTTGCGCTCTTCACCAACAAGGCGGCGGTTCTGCTCATGGCCGGACGCCCGGCGGAAGCGCTGGTGCTGTCCCGCCAGCAGCTCGTCCTGGCCCGGAAGGTCGACTCACTGCCGGACGTGGTGAACGCGATCGGGCACGCCGGGATGGCCCGGGTACGACTCGGACACAGCGAGGTCGCCGTGCGCCTCCTTGAGGTGGCACTGCGTTGGAAGCGGCGCCTCGGGAACCGTTTTGGCGTGGGTGAGCTGCTCAACGAGCTGGGGGCGGTGGAGCGCAGGCTGGGTCGGCCCGAGGCGGCCGCCACCCGGCACCGCAGCGCGCTTGCCGAGATGACCGAGGTGGGGGATCGGATTGGCCAGTGCGCCTCCCGGAACTTCCTGGCTCGGGCGATCCTGGATCAGGGTGACGTGGCCAGTGCGTTGGATCTGCATCGTCGGGTGCTCGCCGACGCCGCCCGACTGGGTGCCCGCTATGAGCAGGCTCGGGCGTTGGAGGGCATCGCCCGCTGTCTTCGGGCTACCGACCCCGCTGCGGCCCGCGCGCATCTGGTTCGGGCGTTGTCGCTGTTCCGGCAGGTGGAATCGCCGGAGCGGCACGAGGTGGAGCGGCTGTTGGCTGAGTTGGGCTGACGGATGAGTTTTGGGGCTTGCGGCACGGATTCGGGGGAGCGGATGCGGTTCGGGATTCTGGGGCCTCTGCGGGTCGGTGGTGGCGAGTCCACTGTCACGGCTGGTCGCGACCGGATCGTGCTTGCCATGTTGTTGTTGCGGGCGGGTCGGTTGGTGCCGGTCGAGGAGTTGGTCGACGCGGTGTGGGAGGAGAACCCGCCGGCTACGGCTCGTGCGCAGTTGCAGACGTGTGTGTCGCGGCTGCGCCGGCGTTTCACCGAACTCGGGTTGGCTCCGGAGATCATCGTGACGGATCCGGTGGGTTATGGCGTCCGTCTCGCGTCGGCCGACCTGGATGTCGAGATTTTCACGCAAGGGGTCGAGGCTGCACGGGCTGCGGTGAGGGCCAATCGGCTGGCTGAGGCGGGGGAGCGATTCCGTTCTGCTCTGGCGCTGTGGCGAGGGCCGGCGCTGGGCGGTATCCCCAGTCGTAGTGTGCGGCGCCGGGCGCAGGTGCTCGATGAGCAGCGTCTGAGCGTGTTGGAGGAGTGCGTCGAGGTCGAGCTGCATCTCGGGCGTGCGGCGGAGCTGATCGAGGAGCTGGCCGGTTGCGTTGATCAGCATCCGTTGCGGGAGCGGCTACGTGGCCAGTTGATGCTCGCCCTCTCGTCGGCCGGCAGGCAGGCCGACGCGCTCATGGTCTACAAGGAGGGCCGGCATTTCTTCGCCGATGAGTTGGGTATCGAGCCGGGCGCGGAGTTGCAGGAGTTGCATCAGCGGGTGCTCGCCGGTGACCTGGCCCTGGCCGGCCGGGACCGCGGTCCGATCATCGCGGTGCGCGCGTTGCCTCGTGCGATCAAGGATTTCACCGGGCGGCAGGACACGGTGGCGCGTCTGGTCAAGGAGATCGAGGAGGACGGCGGCCGGATTCATTCGATCGACGGGATGGCCGGCAGTGGCAAGACGACCCTCGCCGTGCACGTCGCCACCGCCATCGCCGATCGTTACCCGGACGCCCAGCTCTTCATCGACCTGCATGGGCACAGCACGCACGCCCCGTTAGGGCCAGCTGCGGCGGCGGCCACGCTGCTGCGCCAGCTTGGTGTGCCGGCCGAGCGGGTGCCGGTGAGTTCGGAGGACCGGTTGGCGCTGTGGAGGAGCGAGTTGGCCGGTCGGCGTGCCCTGGTGGTGCTGGACAACGCGGTGAACGCGCACCAGGTGGTGCCGCTGCTGCCGAACGGCCCGCACTGCCTGGTTCTGGTGACCAGCCGCCGCAGGCTGGTCGGGTTGGACGACGCACGGCCGTCGTCACTGCCAGTGCTCGACACGGACGAGGCGGTGGAACTGCTCGGGCGGCTGGCCGGCGCGGAGCGGGTCGCCGCCGAACCGGCGGCGGCCGTGGAGGTTGTCCGCCGCTGTGGTCATCTGCCGCTCGCGATCCGGTTGGCCGGCGCCCGGCTGGCGCACCGGCCGCACTGGCGGGTCAGTGACCTCGCCGAGCGGTTGGTCGCCGCAGGCCCATTGGCCGAGCTGAGCGCCGGGGAGCGTTCGGTGGGGCAGGCGTTCGCGCTGTCGTACGCGCAAGTGTCGCGCCCGGCGCAGCGGCTGTTCCGGCTGCTCGGTCTCTATCCGGGCGGACGGCTGGACAGTCGGGTGGCAGCGGCCCTCGCGGAGCTGCCGCTGGGCAAAACGCAGGATCTGCTGGACGAGTTGGTCGACGCGCACCTGGTGGAGGAGGCGGGGGCGGGCCGGTACCGGTTGCACGATCTGCTGCGTGAATTTGCGGTGCTGTTGCTGGATGCCGAGGATCGGCGGGACGAGCGTCGGGCTGCCTTGGAGCGGCTGCTGGATCACCAACTGTCCGTTACGGTGGCGATTGCCCGTTCGGTTGAGTCGCCGGGGAGTCGCCGGACTATTCCGGCTGGCACGCCCGGCCGGCCGGATTTGGTGGCGATCCCGGCGGCTCAGGGGCGGGCGTGGTTCGAGGAGAGTCTGTCGGTGCTCACCGCCCTGGTCCGAGTGGCCGAGGAGGAGGGTTTCCTGGCGCAGTGCTGGCAACTGGCCCGAGCCTGCTGGCGGCTGAGCTTCGACGGTGGGCATCTCGATGAGTTGGTTGAGACCCACACGATCGGGCTTCGGGCTGCGGAGCGGCTCGGCGACGAGGCGGCGATCGCGGTGATGCTCAACTACCTCTCCTCGGCGTACTTCCGGCTGGCCCGCTTCCCCGAGGTGATCCAGAAGATGGAGGTGGCACTCGACCTGCGCCGCCGACTCGGGTTGCGAAGCGATGTGCTCAGCACGCTGTGGAACCTCGGCGGCGCGTACTCCGCGCACGGTGAATTCCGGCAGAGTATGGCGAGGTTCGACGAGGCATTCGGCATGATCCGCGGCTTGGACGACGCGTACGGACTAGCCAACCTGCTCAACAACCAGTGCATGACGCAGATCAGCTGGGGTCGGTACGACGAGGCACTGCGGACCGCCCGGCTGCACCTCCTGCTGGCCCGCCAGGCGAACGATTTTCAGCTGACCGAGAACGCGATCGGGCACCTCGGCATGATCCGACACCGGATGGGTGACCTGGCCCCCGCCCGTCGGATCCTGCGGGTCGCGCTCCACCTGAAACGCCGCCAAGGCAACCGATTTGGCGAGGGCGAGGTGCTCAACGAAATCGGCGTTATGGAGCGGGTCGCCGGGCGGCCGGAAGAAGCCGCAACCCTGCATCGGGACGCGCTGGTGGCGATGATGGAGATGGGAGATCGAATCGGCCAGTGCGCGTCGCGCAATCTGTTGGCTCGGGCGATGCTGGATCAGGGTGACGTGGCCAGCGCGTTGGACCTGCATCGTCGGGTGCTCGCCGACGCTACCCGGTTGGGCATCCGCTATGAGCAGGCTCGGGCGTTGGAGGGCATCGCCCGCTGCCTTCGGGCTACCGACCCCGCCGCGGCCCGCGCGCATCTGGTTCGGGCGTTGTCGCTGTTCCGGCAGGTGGAATCGCCGGAGCGGCACGAGGTGGAACGGCTGTTGGCTGAGTTGGGCTGACGGATGAGTCTTGCGGCGTGCGGCACGGATTCGGGGGAGCGGATGCGGTTCGGGATTCTGGGGCCTCTGCGGGTCGGTGGTGGCGAGTCCACGGTCACGGCTGGTCGCGACCGGATCGTGCTTGCCATGTTGTTGTTGCGGGCGGGTCGGTTGGTGCCGGTCGAGGAGTTGGTCGACGCGGTGTGGGAGGAGCACCCGCCGGCCACGGCTCGTGCGCAGTTGCAGACGTGTGTGTCGCGGCTGCGCCGGCGTTTCACCGAGCTCGGGTTGGCTCCGGAGATCATCGTGACGGATCCGGTGGGTTATGGCGTCCGTCTCGCGTCGACGGATCTGGATGTCGAGATTTTCACGCAAGGGGTGGAGGCTGCGCGGGCTGCGGTGAGGGCCAATCGGCTGGCTGAGGCGGGTGGGCGGTTCCGTTCTGCTCTGGCGTTGTGGCGAGGGCCGGCGCTGGGCGGTATCCCCAGTCGTAGTGTTCGGCGCCGGGCGCAGGTGCTCGATGAGCAGCGATTGACCGTATTGGAGGAGTGCGTCGAGGTCGAGCTGAGCCTCGGGCAGGGCGCGAAGTTGATCGAGGAGCTGGCGGAGAGTCTTGATCAGCACCCGTTGCGGGATCGGCTGCGCGGACAGCTGATGCTGGCTTTCTCCTCGGTCGGTCGACAGGCCGAGGCATTGGCGGTCTATCGGGAGGGTCGGCGGTTCTACGCCGATGAGTTGGGCATCGAGCCGGGCGCGGAGTTGCAGGAGTTGCATCAGCGAGTGCTCGCCGGTGACCTGGCACTCACCGGCCGTGAGCCCCGGCCGGTCACCGTGGTGCGCTCGTTGCCGCGTGCGATCGGGGATTTCACCGGCCGGCAGGAGACGGTGGCGCGTCTGGTCAAGGAGATCGAGGAGGACGGCACCCGGATCCATCTGATCGACGGAATGGCCGGCAGTGGCAAGACGACCCTCGCCGTGCACGTCGCCACCGCCATCGCCGATCGTTACCCGGACGCCCAGCTCTTCATCGACCTGCACGGGCACAGCACGCATGCCCCGTTGGCGCCGGCCATGGCTGTGGCCACGCTGTTACGCCAGCTTGGCGTACCGGCGGAGCGGGTGCCGGTGAGTGCGGAGGACCGGCTGGCGCTGTGGAGGACCGAGTTGGCCGGTCGGCGTGCCCTGGTGGTGCTGGACAACGCGGTGGACGCCGACCAGGTGGTGCCGCTGTTGCCGAACGGCTCGCACTGTCTGGTTCTGGTGACCAGCCGTCGCCGGCTGGTCGGGCTGGACGACGGACGACCGTCGTCACTTCCAGTGCTCGACACCGACGAGGCGGTGGAGATGCTCGGACGGCTGGCTGGCGTCGCCCGGGTTGCCGCCGAACCGGAGGCGGCCGTGGAGGTTGTCCGTCGCTGTGGTCATCTGCCGCTCGCGATCCGGTTGGCCGGTGCACGGCTGGCGCACCGGCCGCAGTGGCGGCTCAGTGATCTTGCCGAGCGGCTGGTCGCGGCTGGCCCACTGGCCGAGCTGACCGCCGGGGAGCGCTCGGTGGGGCAGGCGTTCGCGCTGTCGTACGCGCAGGTGTCGCGCCCGGCGCAACGGCTGTTCCGGCTGCTGGGGCTGTTTCCGGGCGGACGGCTGGACAGCCGGGTGGCTGCGGCTCTCGCGGAGTTGCCGCTGAGCGACACGCAGGATCTGCTGGACGAGTTGGTCGACGCGCACCTGGCGGAGGAGGCGGAGGCGGGCCGGTACCGGTTGCACGACCTGCTCCGTGACTACGCGCGGCTGTTGCTGGATGCCGAGGACCGCCGGGAAGAGCGTCGGGATGCCCTGGAGCGGCTGTTGGATCACCACCTGGCCGTCACGGCGGCGATTGCCCGCTCGGTCGAGGCGGCGGGTAGTCGTCCGACCATTCCGGCTGGCACGCCCAGCCGGCCCGAACTGGTGGCCGTCCCGGCGGCCGAGGGGCGGGCGTGGTTCGAGGAAAATCTGACGGTGCTCACCGCGCTGGTCGGGGTGGCTGATGAGGAGGGTTTCCCGGCGCAGTGCTGGCAGTTGGCCCGAGCGTGCTGGCGGTTCAATTTCGACGGCGGGCACCTCGACGAGCTGATCGGGACCCACACGATCGGGCTTCGGGCGGCCGAGCGGCTCGGCGACGAGGCGGCGATCGCCGTGATGCTCAACTACCTCTCCTCCGCGTACTTCCGGCTGGCCCGCTTTCCGGAGGCGATCCAGAAGATGGAGGTGGCGCTCGACCTGCGCCGCCGGCTGGGGCTGCGCGGCGCCATGCTCAGCACGCTGTGGAACCTCGGCCTCACGTACGCCGCGCACGGTGATGCCGAGCAGAGTAGGGCGAGGTTCGACGAGGCACTCGGCATGATCCGCGGCCTGGACGACGCACACGCATTGACCAATCTGCTACACAACCTGTGCTACATGCAGATCAGATGGGGTCAGTACGACGAGGCGTTGCGCAATGCCCGGCTGCATCTCCTCACGGCCCGTTACGTCGGGGACGTGCGGCAGACCGAGAACGCGATCGGACATCTCGGCCTGATCAGACACCGGATGGGTGACCTGGCCCCCGCCCGTCGGATCCTGCGGGTCGCGCTGACCCTCAATCGACGGCGGGGCCATCGGGCCAACGAGGGTGAGTTGCTCAACGAGCTTGGCGTCATGGAGCGGGCCGCCGGGCGGCCGGAAGAAGCCGCAGCCCTGCATCGGGACGCGCTGGTGGCGATGATCGAGGTCGGCGACCTGGTGGCGCAGTGCGCTTCGCGCAACCTGCTGGCCTGGGCGATGTTCGATCAGGGTGACGTCGCCAGCGCCCTCGATCTGCACCGCCGGGTGCTCGCCGACGCCACCCGGTTGGGTGCCCGCTATGAGCAGGCTCGGGCGCTGGAGGGCATCGCCCGCTGCGTACGGGCCTGCGACCCGGTGGCGGCCCGCGCCCATCTGATCCGGGCGTTGTCCCTGTTCCGCCAGGTCGAGTCACCGGAGCGGCACGAGGTGGAACGACTGCTGGCAGAGTTGGGCTGACGGATCATCTGCGGGTCGACGGTGGGCGCGGCAGGATGGTACGCGTGACGACTCCAGAGACGACCGGTTACCGGATCGAACGCGACTCGATGGGTGAGGTCCAGGTGCCCGCCGAGGCGCTGTGGCGGGCGCAGACCCAGCGTGCCGTGCAGAACTTCCCCATCTCAGGCCGGGGTCTCGAGCCGGCCCAGATCCGGGCGCTGGCCCAGATCAAGGGCGCCGCCGCCGAGGTCAACGGCGAGTTGGGCGTGATCGACGCGAACGTGGCCGCCGCGATCACCGCCGCTGCCGCCCACGTGGCCGACGGTGGGTACGACGACCAGTTCCCGGTGGACGTGTTCCAGACCGGCTCGGGCACCTCGTCCAACATGAACACCAACGAGGTGATCTCCACCCTGGCCACCCGTGAGCTGGGCCGCGACGTGCACCCGAACGACGACGTCAACGCCTCGCAGTCGAGCAACGACGTCTTCCCGTCCTCGATCCACCTGGCCGCCACCGAGGCGGTGGCCCGGGACCTGCTGCCGGCGCTCGATCACCTCGCCGAGGCGCTGGAAGGCAAGGCCGCCGAGTTCGAGACGGTGGTGAAGGCCGGGCGTACGCACCTGATGGACGCCACCCCGGTGACCCTGGGCCAGGAGTTCGGCGGGTACGCGGCCCAGGTCCGCTACGGCGTGGAACGGCTGCAGGGGGCGCTGCCCCGGCTGGCCGAGCTGCCGCTGGGCGGCACTGCCGTCGGCACCGGGATCAACACGCCGCTCGGCTTCGCCGCCGCGGTCATCGGCAAGCTGCGCGAGTCGACCGGGCTGCCGTTGACCGAGGCGCGCAACCACTTCGAGGCGCAGGGCGCCCGGGACGCGCTGGTGGAGACCTCGGGGCAGTTGCGTACCGTGGCGATCGGCCTCTACAAGATCGCCAACGATGTTCGGTGGATGGGCTCCGGTCCCCGGGCGGGCCTGCGTGAGCTGCGGATCCCCGATCTCCAGCCGGGTTCGTCGATCATGCCCGGCAAGGTCAACCCCGTGGTCGCCGAGGCGATGCGGCAGGTCTGCGCCCAGGTGATCGGCAACGACGCGACGGTCGGCTTCGCCGGCTCGCAGGGCGACTTCGAGCTGAACGTGATGCTCCCGGTGATGGGCCGCAACCTGCTGGAGTCGATCCGGCTGCTGGCGGCGGCGAGCCGGCTGTTCGCCGACCGCCTGCTGGTCGGCCTGGTCGCGGACGCCGAGGTCTGTCTGGCCTACGCCGAGGGCTCGCCGTCGATCGTCACCCCGCTGAACCGCTACATCGGGTACGACGAGGCCGCGTCGATCGCCAAGGAGGCGCTGGCCAAGCAGACTTCCATCCGCGAGGTGGTGCTCGCCCGGGGGCACGTGGCCTCCGGCAAGCTGAGCGAGACCCAGCTCGACGAGGCGCTCGACCTGCTCCGGATGACCCACCCCTGACCCGGGGCGCCGACCTGGCCGGTCCGACTCAGGATCGGCCGGCGGCCCGGCGGGCGCGATAGGCGGTCACCGCGGCGCGGTTGCCGCAGCCGGCCTCACAGAACCGTCGCGACCGGTTGCGGGACAGGTCGACCACCACGTTGGCGCAGTCCGGGTACTCGCAGATCCGCAGACGGCTCAGCTCCCCGGCCCGGACCAGGTCGGCGATCGCCATCGCGGCCTCTACCGCGATCCGGGTGGCCAGTGGCGCGTCGCGGGGCACGGCGTGCAGGTGGTACGGCTCGTCGTCGTGCTCGATGAGCTGCGGCAACGCCCGGTGTTCGCGCAGTAGGCCGTTGACCACGGCGACGATCTCGGCCGGCTCGGCGTACCAGATGCGGCGCAGCCGGGGCCGTAGCTCCTGGACGGCGCGCAACTCGGCGTCGGTGCGCTCGTGCCGGCCGGTGTAGCCGTGCCTGGTGAAGAACGCGTCCAGGGCGGCGACATCGGGCAGCAGCTCGCCGTCCCGACCTGCGGTATTGACCAGCGCGGCAGCGGCGATCAACGAACACTCGGTGTCATGAGCGAAAAGCATCTTGACTCCTGTCACAGCGGCCGCCTAGCGTCATGGGCACAAGGATAGTTTGCTCATGACACGCGGTCGCCCCCGAGGAGCGCAGGATGCAACCACGACCCGCCGCCGGTGCCGGATTGGCGCTGCTGTCCGCGGTCACCTTCGCCACCTCGGGCACCTTCGCTCGGTCGCTCATCGAGGCCGGCTGGTCGGCCGGGGCCCTGGTGGTCGCCCGGGTCGGCGTGGCCGCACTGGTGCTGGCCATCCCCGCCGCGTTGGCCATGCGCGGCAAATGGCACGTGTTGCGGCAGAACGTGTCGGCGATCGGCATGTTCGGGCTGCTCGGCGTGGCGCTGGCGCAGGTCTGCTTCTTCAACGCCGTGCGCCACGTGCCGGTCGGCGTCGCGGTGCTGCTGGAATATCTCGGCATCATCCTCGTCGTGGGCTGGATGTGGCTTCGGCACGGGCAGCGTCCACGCCGGCTCACCGTGGCCGGTGCCGTGACCGCCGTGGTCGGGCTGGCATTCGTGTTGGACCTCACCGGCACCGCCAGTTTCCACCCGCTCGGCCTGCTCTGGGGGCTGGGTGCCGCGATCGGCCTGGCCGGCTACTTCGTGCTCGCCGGGCGCGTCGATCCCCGACTGCCCTCGGTCGCCATGGCCAGCGGTGGGATGGCGGTCGGCGCGGCCGTGCTGCTCCTCGTCGGGCTGACCGGTCTGCTGCCGCTGCGGGCCACCTTCGGTGCGGTCACCTTCGCTGGCGAGCGCACCACCTGGCTGCTGCCCATCGCCGGGCTCTCCCTGGTCGCCGCCGTGATCGCGTACCTGGCCGGTGTTGCTGGCACCCGCATCCTCGGGCCCCGGCTCTCGTCGTTCCTGGGGCTGACCGAGGTGCTCTTCGCGGTGCTGATCGCCTGGCTGCTCCTGAACGAACTGCCCACTGCCTGGCAGCTGTTCGGAGGTGCCTTGATCGTCGCCGGGGTCGCCCTGGTCCGTCTCGACGAGCTGCGCGGGTCGGCGCCGGTGCTGGCGCCCGCCGCCCTGCCCGAGCCCCTGTTGGCCGGCGACGCTCGGTGAGACAGTGGGCAACGTGCTGACCACCGTGGTGTTCGACGCCGACGAGACCCTGCTCGACCTGCGTCCGGCGGTGACCGGTGGACTGGTGGCCGTGCTGGCCGAGATGCGGCGGCGCACGCCGGCTGCAGCCGAGGTGTCCCTCGCCGACCTGGAATCGGACTGGGGTGCGGTCTTCGGGGACCTGAGCGCGGCGCCGGTGGCCGAGATCCGTCGCGCCGCGCTGGCCCGTTCACTGGCCCGCGCCGGGCTGGACGCCCACCTGGACGAACTCGCCGCACTCTTCTTCACCCGGCGCTTCGCGCTGACCCGGCCGTTTCCGGACGTGCCGCCGGCACTGGCCGCGCTGCGCGACCGGTACGTGCTGGGTTTCGCCACCAACGGCAACAGCCGCGCGGAACGCTGCGGGCTCGCCGGGGAGTTCGCCTTCGAGGTGTACGCGCACGAGAACGGCCTGCCGAAGAAGCCCGCCCCGGAGTTCTACGCGGCGGTCGTCGAGGCGGCCGGGGTGCCAGCCGGGCAGATCGTGTACGTCGGTGACTCGTGGGAGCACGACGTGCTGGCACCACAGCGGGCCGGCCTGCGATCGGTGTGGTTGAACCGGCACCGCCTGCCGCGCCCGTCCGGAGGTGTGCCCGATGCCGAGGTGTCCACGTTGGCCTACCTGTCGGCCGCGCTGGCGGACCTGTCGGCGGTGCGTGCGGACCTGGCCGTGCCTGCGGTTTCGTCCGTCCGGGCGGCGCAACGCGCCAATGCGCACGGGTAGCGCGCCAGCGGGCGCGGATTGTGCGCCGACCTGGGTGGATGAAGGGCAAGATTCATCTCCAAAACGGACGTTGATCTGGCGGAAACTCGCCCGGTGTTGTGTGATGGCTGCCACGTCCCTCAACGAGAGGATTCGATGTGGTGAGCAAGCGCTTCACCGCTGGTGCCGTCAAGACCGCGGCCGTGCTGGCACTTACTGCTTCGGGCTTGGGTGTGCCGGCCAGCGCCGCGCCGACCAGCGCCCGGACATTCACCGTGGTTGCCGAGGACGGCGTCGCCGCCGACACGGCGGTCGCCGCGATCCGGGCGGCCGGTGGCACGGTGGTGGCCCGCTCCGACGAGGTCGGCATGTTCCAGGTGAGCAGCGACCGGGCCGACTTCGCGGCCAGGGCGACCGCCGCTCCGGCGCTGATCGCCGCCGCCGAGCAGAAGGCCATCGGCCGCAAGCCGAAGCTGGATCGGGTCGAGCAGGAGCAGGTGCTGGCCAACGCGGCCGGTGCCGCCGCCAAGAAGGGCGCCAAGCTGGACCCGCTCGACGAGAAGCTCTGGGGTCTGGAGATGGTCCGGGCCGACCGGGCTCGCAAGATCGAGCCGGGTGACCGTCGGGTGACCGTCGGCGTGCTGGACACCGGCGTCGACGCCAGCAACCCGGACATCGCGCCGAACTTCAACTGGTCGCTCTCGCGCAACTTCGCGCCCGACCTGACCGACGTGGACGGCCCGTGTGAGGTGCCGAGCTGCCTCGACCCGGTCGGCACCGACGACGGCGGGCACGGCACCCACGTGGCCGGCACCATCGGCGCCGCAGCCAACGGCTTCGGCCTCTCCGGCGTTGCCCCGAACGTGTCGTTGGTCGAGCTGAAGGGTGGCCAGGACTCCGGCTACTTCTTCCTCGACCCGGTGGTCAACGCCCTGGTCTACGCCGGCCGTACCGGGATCGACGTGGTCAACATGTCGTTCTACGTCGACCCGTGGCTCTATAACTGCACCGCCAACCCGGCCGACTCCCCGGAGGACCAGGCCGAGCAGCGGGCCATCATCAAGGCGATGAAGCGGGCGCTGACCTTCGCCCACAACAAGGGCGTCACCCTGGTCGGTGCGCTCGGCAACAACAACGAGGACCTGGGCGCACCTCGTACGGACACCAGCAGCCCGGACTACGGCGCCGACCCGTACCCCCGGCCGATCGACAACAACAGCTGCTGGGACCTTCCCACCGAGGGCCCGCACGTGATCGGCGTGTCGTCGGTCGGCCCGTCCGGCAAGAAGGCCGACTTCTCCAACTACGGGACCGAGCAGATCTCGGTCGCCGCGCCGGGCGGCTTCGCCCGGGACGGCTTCGGGACCCCGACCTACAACAGCCCGGGCAACCGGATCCTCTCCACCTATCCCCTGAAGGTGCTGCAGGAGGAGCCGATCTCCGCCACCATCCCGGATCCTCGGGTGGACGCCAACGGCAACATCGACCCGCGGGTGGCCACGCTCGTCTTCAAGCAGTGCAAGGCCAACGGTGAGTGCGGCTACTACACCTATCTCCAGGGCACCTCGATGGCGTCCCCGCACGCCGCCGGCGTCGCCGCGCTGATCGTCAGCCGGTACGGCAAGACGGAGCGTCGGGGCGGCTTCGGCATGGCTCCGGACCTGGTCGAGCAGCACCTGTACCGGACGGCCGCCGAGCACGCCTGCCCGGAGCCGCGGCTTCAGCAGTATCGCAATGAGGGCCGGGACGAGACCTACGACGCGTACTGCGCCGGCGGGGTCAACTTCAACGGCTTCTACGGCTACGGAATCGTCGACGCCTACGCGGCGGTGAAGACCCCGCTCAAGCCGAACGCCCAGCCGTAACGCAACCCCTCGGGGCCCGGTCGACCACGGTTGGCCGGGCCCCGTGCCGTCCTCAACCATTGATCGACTCTGGTCCCTTGACACCGGGTTCATCTGCGCCATCCGCGGGCGACCAGCGCGGCGCGCACTTCGCGGAGCACCGCCGGGAACTCGGTCTGTAGTCGTCGGTTGGTCACCTGCAGCACCAGCCAGCCCGCCCCGACGAGCAGGTTCAGTTGGCGGCGGTCGCGGTGCAGTTGATCGGCGTCGGCCTGCCACTGCCCGTCACACTCGACCGCCACCCGGTATTCCGGCCAGGCCAGGCCGGGATGCAGGACGACGGCGTTGGGCAGGCGGACCGGAAACTGAACGGCCGGGCGTGGCAGCCCACTGAGCACCAGCCGCACTCGCAGTTGCGATTCGGGTGGGGACTGGGCACCCGGGTCGGCCATGCTGAAGAGCCAGCGTGCCCGCCGTCCACCGGGCCGGTCCGCGTGCTGGGCGGCCACCTGGGCCAGCGTGTCGCGATCGGTCAGGCCGCGACCCAGCAGCGCGTCGATGATCGAGACCGCGCGAACCGGCTCAAGCCAGACGGCCGTCTCCCAAGCGGCCCGGCCAGGATCGGTCCGGGGTATCGGATGGCCGGGCCGGCGGCTCGGTGCGGCGGCGACCGTGGCTGCCGCCCCGCGCTCAGATCCGAGCGCCTTCTCGATTCGGCACCCCGCTGACGTCGACGGGCGAGACGCCGGTGCCGGTGGCGGTGGATCCAAGTCACCCACGTGCACGCGGAGGCCGCGCTGCGCGCCGATTCGCAGCGGCCGGGGCACGAGGACGTGTACGTCGTCGGTGAAGCCTGCGGCGTGCTCGACACCATGCAGGCAGGCGGCCGACGGGCCGGCTGCCACCACGCCGGGTGGTAGCCGAAGGAGAACGGCACGACAGGCGAGGGCGTGGTCCCGATCCAGCCGTGCGTCGGCGTAGATGTCGTGGCGCAGCCGCACCCAGGCGGTGCTGCGCAGCTGATGCTCGGTGATCAGGCGCTGCCGGACCGCGTCGGAGCCGCGGAAGACCTGCCAGGCCAGGGCGTCGGGAAGGTGGGGACGAGGCGGCATGTCGAGCAGCGTGCCGGCCGTCGACCGACCGCCGATACCCCTGTGGAAAACCGTCCCGGCCGTCGTTCAGGCTCCTGTGGACAACTGCGATTCCGGCTGCTGGCTGTGGTACAGCGGTCGGTGCGGGTCGCTCAGCGGAGGGCGCTGGCAATGGCGGTGGCGGCGGCCCGGACCTGCGGACCGACGAGGTCGACGTCCAGCGGGGCGAGAGCGATCACCCCGACGCTGGCCTCCAACCCCGGTACGCCGAGCACCGGCGCGGCCACCCCGTACGCCCCGGACTGCAACTCGCCACTGCTGCTCACCGGATCCGGCACGCCGGCCCGGCCGGCCAGGATGGCCCTGCCCGCCGCGCCCCGGTCCAACGGATGCCGCGCCCCGGTCCGGTACGCGACGTGGAACGACGTCCAGGACGGCTCGACCACCGCCAGGGCGACGCCCTCACCGCCCTCGACCACGGTCAGGTGAGCGGTCGCACCGGCCTGTTCGGCGAGCTGCCGCAGTGCGGGTAGCGCTCCGTCGGCGAGCAGCGGCTGGGCCCGCCGGGCCAGGTGCAGGACCCCCGCGCCGAGGCGGAGTCTGCCGTCGCCGTCGCGGCGCAGCATGCCGTGCCCGGTCAACGGGCCGACCAGCCGGTAGACGGCCGCCCGGCCGATACCGAGCCGGTTGGCCACCTCGGTGACGGTCAACCCGCCCGGCGCGTCGGCGACCAGGTGCAGCAGGCGCAGCCCCCGGTCCAGGGTCTGCGCGGTCTCGCCGCCGGTAACCACGTCGGCGGCCGTCTCCAGGCGGGCGGCGGCGCCGGCACGGGTCGGTGGCTCACCAGGGCGTGCGGTCGCATCCACGCCTGGCAGCGTACGACCCGGCACCGGCGGACCCGGAAAGGCGCGGACGGCTACCCTTGTACGGTGACGCTACGCCTGTATGACACCGCCACCCGATCGGTGCGGGACTTCGTCCCGCGGGAAGCCGGCAAGGTGGGGGTCTACCTGTGTGGTCTCACCCTCCAAGCGCCGCCACACATCGGCCACCTTCGCTCCGGCGTCAACTACGACGTGCTGCGTCGCTGGCTGCTGGTCGCCGGCTACGAGGTCACCTTCGTCCGCAACGTGACCGACATCGACGACAAGATCCTGGTCAAGGCGGGCGAGCAGGGTCGGCCGTTCTGGTCGATCGCGTACGCCAACGAGCTGATCCTCGCCGAGTCGTACCGGGCGCTGAACGTGCTGGCACCCACCTACGAGCCGCGCGCCACGGGGCACATCCCGGAGATGCACGAGCTGATCACGAAGTTGATCGCGGACGGGCACGCCTACCCGGCCACCGACGACTCCGGTGACGTCTACTTCGACGTGGCGTCCTGGCCGGCGTACGGGTCGCTGTCGGGCCAGTCGCCGGACGCGATGCAGTCGGCCGGGGACGCCCCCGACCGGGGTAAGCGGGATCCGCGCGACTTCGCGCTCTGGAAGGGCGCCAAGCCCGACGAGCCGGCGGACGCCTACTGGCCGTCGCCGTGGGGGCTGGGTCGTCCGGGCTGGCACATCGAGTGCTCGGCAATGTGCTGGCGATACCTGGGCCCGGAATTCGACATCCACGGCGGCGGGCTGGATCTCACCTTCCCGCACCACGAGAACGAGATCGCCCAGTCCAACGCGGCCGGGCTGCCGTTCGCCCGCTTCTGGGTGCACCACGGGCTGCTCAGCATCGGCGGGGCCAAGATGGGCAAGTCCGCCGGCAACGCACTGGACCTGGCGTACGTGGACTCGCTCGGGGTGCGACCGGTGGAACTGCGCTACTACTACGCCGCCGCGCACTACCGCTCCGTGATCGACTACTCGGAGGACTCGCTGCGCGACGCGGCCACCGCGTACCGCCGGATCGAGGGTTTCGTGCAGCGGGCCACCGAGCGGGTGGGTGCCGGGCAGCTCGGCGCGCTGCCCGGCGGCTTCGTCGCGGCGATGGACGACGACCTCAACACCTCCGCCGCGCTGGCCGTGCTGCAACAGCAGATCCGGGATGGCAACACCGCGCTGAGCACCGGCGACGATGTGACCGTCCGCACCACGCTGGCCGCAGTACGGGCGATGCTGGATATCCTCGGGATCGACCCCCTCGACCCGGCCTGGACCGGTGGCGGCCACTCGGATGATCTGCGTGCCGTGGTGGACTCCCTGGTCGCGCTGGCCCTGGAACAGCGCGCGCAGGCCCGGGGCCGCAAGGACTGGGCTGCCGCCGACGCGGTACGTGACCAGCTCAAGCTGGCCGGCGTGGTGGTCGAGGACACCCCCCAGGGGCCCCGTTGGACTATTGGAGAGCAGGACTGATGGCCGGCAACTCGCAGCGCCGTGGCCGGCGACTGACGTCGAAGGCGGGTGCCCCCAAGGGCTCCGGCGGCAAGAACAAGGACTCGCTGGCCGGACGGGGTCGCACCCTGCCCGCCGACGAGCGCCCCTGGCACAAGGGCTACTCGGGCACCGAGAAGTTGCCCCAGCGCACCGCCTGGAAGCAGGACAAGGAGCGCCGCGCGGCGGCCGACGAGGGGCGCGCCCCGAAGATCGGTCAGCCGGGCAGCAAGGACACCACCTGGGGCAAGGGCGGCGGTCGAGGCGTACCGGTCGGTCGGGGTGGCACCGGCGGTCGGGGCGGCAAGCCCGTCGGCCGGTCCGGTCCCCGGGTCGCGCCGGGGCGCAAGTCCAACCCGTCCAAGGACACCCCGGAGCTATTGGTCGGCCGCAACCCGGTGCTGGAGGCGCTGCGCGCCCAGGTGCCGGCGACGGCGCTCTACACCGCCCAGGGCATCGACATGGATGACCGGATCAACGAGATCATCCGGACCGCCGCCGACCGTGGCATCGCCAACCTGGAGATCAGCCGGGCCGAGCTGGACCGGATGACCGGCGGCGTGTTGAACCAGGGCGTCGGGCTTCAGGTGCCGCCGTTCGCGTACCAGCCGTTCGAGGACATGGTCGCCGCGGCCATGGAGCAGCAGGCCCCGCTGCTGGTCGCGCTGGACGGCGTCACCGATCCACGCAACCTGGGCGCGGTGATCCGGTCGGCCGCCGCGTTCGGCGCGCAGGGTGTCTTCGTACCCGAGCGGCGGGCTGCCGGGATCACCGCGACCGCCTGGCGGACCAGCGCCGGCGCGGCGGCGCGGGTGCCGGTGGCCCAGGTCACCAACCTGACCCGGTCGCTGAAGGCGTGCCGCGACGCCGGCTTCATGGTGATCGGCCTGGACGCCGACGGCGACACCGAGCTCTACGACCTGGAGGCCGCGGTCGGTCCGCTGGTCGTGGTGGTCGGCTCCGAGGGGCGCGGGCTGTCCCGGCTGGTCGGGGAGACCTGCGACCTGACCGTCAGCATCCCGATGATCTCTGATGTCGAGTCGCTGAACGCCAGCGTGGCCGCCGCGGTCACCCTGGCCGAGGTCGCCCGCCGCCGCTCGGTCGAGCCGTAACGACGTTCGACGAGGCCCCTTTCCCGCACAGCGGGGGAGGGGCCTCGCTCTATCGAAAGGGGCGGCCCGCCGAAGCGGACCGCCCCTTTCGGTACGGCGTATGTCAGATCCGGTTGCCGGTGGTGGCGTGGAAGACGTGGCTGCGGCCGGTGCGCGGCTTGACGAACACGGTGTCACCCATGTTCGGCATGGTGCGCCGGTCGGTGCGGACGACGAAGCGCTCCGAGTTGCCGCCGAGCGCGGCGTGCCCGTAGACGTTGGCGTCCGAGCCGAGGTCCTCGACAAGCTCGACCACGACCGGCATGCCGCCCTCGGTCGGGCTCACGAGGTCGCAGTCCTCCGGGCGGAAGCCCACGGTCACCTTGCCGTCGCCGCCCTCGGCGCGGGCCGCCTCGACCTGCTCGCGGGTCAGCGGGACCTGCAGCTCGGCGAACTCGGCGCCGTCGTCGTTCAGCGCGACGGTCTTGATGTTCATGGCGGGGGAGCCCATGAAGCCGGCGACGAAGACGTTGGCCGGGGTGTCGTAGAGCGCCCGCGGGGTGTCCACCTGCTGGAGGACACCGTCGAGCAGCACCGCCACCCGGTGACCCATCGTCATGGCCTCGACCTGGTCGTGCGTGACGTAGACCGTGGTGACGCCCAGCTTGGCCTGGAGCGACGCGATCTGGGTACGGGTCTGCACGCGCAGCTTGGCGTCGAGGTTCGACAGCGGCTCGTCCATGAGGAAGACCTGCGGCTCGCGGACGATCGCCCGGCCCATCGCGACACGCTGGCGCTGACCACCGGAGAGCGCCTTCGGCTTACGGCCGAGGAACTCCTCGAGCTGGAGCAGCCCAGCCGCCTCCTTGACCCGCCGGTCGATCTCCGACTTGGAGGTCTTGCGCAGCTTGAGGGCGAACGCCATGTTCTCGTACACCGTCATGTGCGGGTAGAGCGCGTAGTTCTGGAAGACCATCGCGATGTCGCGGGCCTTCGGGGGAAGGTGGGTGACGTCGCGCTGGTCGATGTAGATCGAGCCCGCGTCGACGTCCTCCAGACCGGCGAGCATCCGCAGGCTGGTGGACTTGCCACAACCGGAGGGGCCGACCAGGACGAGGAACTCGCCGTCGCCGATCTCGAGGTCCAGCTCGTTGACGGCGGGACGCTCGGTGCCCGGGTAGATCCGGGACGCCTTGGAATAGGTGACCGTAGCCATGGTGAAGCGCTTCCTTTCACCGGCAGGAACGTGCCGGACGATCCGAGTGAAGGAGCGACCGGCACGGTGCCCCGCGCCGGTCAGCGGACGACGGGCCGGTCGCGAGGGCAGCCGGTGTCATCGTCCGTGTCACTGCACCGTAAACGGCTTTCCTCGCGCTGCCAAGGCGAGGGAGCCTCGGAAGTGACTCAGCGTCTACGCATTCCGGTCAGTCCGGCACGGTGAGACATCAATCGACGCGCGCCTGAACCCTGCGAAGCCGGGCAAGCGTCGGGTTGATGACGTTTCCCGTGCTCGGGACCACTGGCGAGCGGGATATCCGGACGTCAGTCGCTATGCTGGCCTCGACGCACGCGCCCCTGTAGCTCAGCTGGCCAGAGCACTCGCCTTGTAAGCGAGATGTCGCCGGTTCGATCCCGGCCGGGGGCTCCAATTCCACCAGGCATTTCCCGACCGACTCTGCCGGCGTCGAGCCGGTTGACAGCAGCGCTGACAGCAACCGGGTTCCAGCAGGCGTCCGTTACCGAGGTAGTGAGTCACTTCCGCCACTCGTAGTGATCACAGACCTTGGGGCCGCCGGTTTCGAGACCCACGGCCAGCCGTACGACGCTGGTTGACTGATCGGCGTAGGCCAAGTCGACCGGAAAGATGAGGTAGGTGCCGTCGATGCCGGTGGACTGCGTCGGCTCGCCGATCGAGAACGACACGAACCGCCGCTGCTCTCGAAGGAACGCGGCATGGTCCGACGCGGTGTATTCCGATAGCACGTCGGAGCAGAGCTGTTCGTAGGCCGCACCGTAATCGCTGCCCCGAACCCGCTCCAGGTACTTGCTCAGGGCGGCCTTGGCCTCGCTCCGGTCCCGTCGTTGGTTCAGCTCGCCCTGCCAGGCGAAGGCTCTCCAGCACACCAATAGACAGACCACCAACAGGAGCGCAAGGAGAAGTCGACGTCGAATGCGCCCAGCCAACAGGACCATGAAGCGGAGACTACCCGTCACCAAATCAAGATGGCCGCCCGTCCAGCTTGCCCTGACGGATCGGTGCCCGGTTATCTCGGTGCTTTCGGTGGCGTACTTGGCAAGGTAGCCGGCGACCATGCCATCGGTGACGTCACCTTCGCCAGTCAGGCTAATGGATCGGATGTCGAGGCCCTTGCCCAGGTGGTGGCGCAGCTGCCGGAAGGTCTCTCTTCGGCAGTAGCCTGGGCCCGGCAGTGAGCCGAGTTGAACGAGGACGGATGAGTCGCGCAGTCGAGGAGTCGAACCGGGCGATGCTCCGCGCCCGGGACGCGATGGACCGGGCGTACGCCGAGCCGCTGGACATTCCGGCGCTGGCCCGGATAGCGCACGTCTCCCAGGCGCACTTCATCCGCACCTTCCGGGCTACCTTCGGCGAGACCCCGCACCGCTACCTGCAACGGCGGCGGGTGGAGCGGGCGATGTCGCTGCTGGTGGAGACCGGTCGGGACGTGACCGACATCTGCTACGCGGTTGGCTTCAGCAGTCTGGGTACGTTCAGCCGGACGTTCCGTCAGATCGTGGGCGAGTCGCCCTCGGATTTCCGCCGTCGAACCGTGCCCGGCAACGTGCCGTCCTGCTTCACCAAGGCCTGGACCCGACCCAGCAGTTTTGGATAAGCAGCAGGTCAAGGTCTGCGTCTAGCGTGCTTGTCATGACGATGAACGCGATCAGCCGCTCCCAGATCTACGTCCTCGATCAGGACGAGGCGCTCGACTTTTACGTGGGCAAGCTCGGCATGGAACTCAACACCGATCAGGACCTCGGCTTCATGCGTTGGCTGACGGTCAACCTGCCGGGCGACCCGGACCGCGAGATCCTGTTGGAGAAGCCCGGTCCGCCGGCGATGGACCCGGCCACCGCCGAGCAGGTCCGGGAGTTGCTCGCCAAGGGGGCGCTGGGCGGTGCCCTCTTCATGACCACCGACGACGCCCACAAGACGTACGAGGGTCTGGTGGCCAAGGGCGTCGAGGTCACCGACGAGCCGACCGAGCGCCCGTACGGGATCGACTTCGGCATTCGGGACCCGTTCGGCAACCACATCCGCATCGGCCAGATGTTCCCGCGGGCCTGAGGCGCCGATCGACGAACGGGGCTGTGCACGGGGGGTGCGGGTCGACCTCGCACCTCCCGATGTGATGGGCTGAGGCCATGGCGACCCGACTGCTGTACCTCGCCCGGCACGCCGAGCAGGATGACGCGGCGACCGAGTCGCCGGAGGCCGGCCTGTCCGAGCGGGGCCGGCGGCAGGCCAGGCTGCTCGGCGAGCGGTTGCGGGGCCGGTCGTTCGCCGCCGTGCACCACGGGCCGCTGCGCCGGGCCGCCCAGACCGCCGAGCTGGTCGCCGAGTCGCTGCCGGGCGTTCCGGTGTACGCGACGGAGCTGGCCGGCGACCATCTTCCCCACGACACGGATCCGGCCGAGCTGTCGCCCGCGTACGCCAGGTTTCTGGCCGATTTCACGGCGGCCGAGCGGGCCGACGGGCCGCGGGTGACGGCGGAGGCCGCACGGCGGTTCACCGGTCCGGTCGTCGACGGTGCCGGCGACGCCGAGCCGGTCCGCGAGCTGGTCATCACGCACAATTTCCTGATCGGCTGGCTGGTCCGGCACGCACTCGATGCGCCGGAGCGGCGGTGGCTGGGCTTGAATCAGCACAATGCCGGGCTGACCGTCATCCGGTACGGCCCGGCCGGACCGCCGAACCTGATCGCCTTCAACGACGTGGCGCATCTGCCGCTGGAGCTGCGCGGCACCGGCCTGCCACCGGACTACCTGGTCTGATCCTTCGGCTGCCGCTGCCCGGCGGTCAGGCCGTGGCCCGTAGCAGCAGCTCGACCAGTGCCCGGGTGGCCGGCGGCGGAGTCGTCTCACTCGGGCAGTCGACGTACCCGGTCTCGATGGTGCCGACGCTCAGTCGGTAGGTGAACGCGTCCGCGCAGCCGGTCGATGCGGTCGGGACGCGGGACTCGGAGGCCAGGCGGGGGTCGGCGGCCAGCCCTCTCAGCCGGCCGAGGTCGGCGGCGCTGAGCTTGCCGGTACGCCGGCTGCCGGCCCGGTCCACCGCCGTCCAGCGGCCGTCCGGCTCGACGGTCACCCGGTCGCCGCGGCCGGCGAACCCGCCGGAGCGGGTCAGCTGCACCGGGCCGGCCGCACCGGTCGCCCCGGTGCCAGGGCTGGTCGGTGCGGGGGCCCCGGAGGTGGTCGGGGCGGTGCTCGACGGCGGCGAGGTGGCCGTGACCGGGGGCTGGTTCGGGGTGGTGTCGACCGGGTCGGCGCTGGTGCAACCGGCCAGGACGGCGACCATCAGCGTGATCATGACGCCGATCGGCGAAGCGGGTCTCATGCCGCTCGGACGCACGGTTCCGGTTGCCGGTTCCCTTGTCACGCCCCTCATCCGAACGGTCACTGTCGATGTCTGGGAGCGGTCCAAGGCTTCTCTTTTCTTCGACACATGGCTATATCTACATGCGTGACTACCCCCGTCACAACCTTTCTCCTTCCAGGAGGGCACGTGAAAAGACCCCTCGCCGCCGTCAGCGCAGTGCTGCTCACCAGCGGCCTGCTGACCTGCGTCGCCACCGCGGCGCACGCGGCTCCGCCCACCGCCCCGGACGCCTCCGCGGCGTCCGTCCTGCGGACGAACCCCGGCGCAGTCCAGGGTTCCAGCGCCGAGTCCTACCAGGTACACAGCACCAAGCGGGACGCCAACGGCGCCGCGCACACCCGTTACACCCGTACCTACCAGGGACTCCGCGTGTACGGCGGTGACTTCGTCATCCACACCGCGCCGAACGGCACGTACGCCGGCAGCTCCGTCGGCCTGGCCGCACCGCTGACCCTCGGCACCACGGCCAAGGTCTCCGCCGCGGCGGCGAAGAAGGCCGCCCGGGCCGGGTTCACCGGCAAGGCCGAGGCGGTGGGCGCCCCGGAGCTGTTCGTCGACGCCAGCTCCGGTCAGGGCCGGCTGGCTTGGGAGACGGTGATCAGCGGCTGGCAGCCCGACGGGCAGACCCCGTCCCGTCTGCACGTGATCACCGACGCCACCACCGGTGCGGCCGTCGGATCGTACGACGAGATCGAGTCGGTGGTCGGCAGCGGCCAGGGCATCTACAGCGGCACGGTCAGCATCGACACGACGCTCTCCGGCAGCACCTACCAGATGATCGACCCGTCGCACGGCAACGGCCGTACCTGCGACATGAACAACGGCACGTCCACCTGCACCACCTTCACCGACGCCGACAACGCGTGGGGCAACGGCACCAACTCCAACCGGCAGTCCGCCGCCGTCGACGCCCACTTCGGTGCCGCGAAGACGTTCGACTACTACAAGAACGTGCACGGTCGCAACGGCATCTTCGGTAACGGCAGCGGCGTGCCGAGCCGGGTGCACTACGGCAACAACTACGTCAACGCGTTCTGGGACGGGGCCCAGATGACCTACGGCGACGGCTCGGGCAACTCCCGCCCGCTGGTCTCGCTGGACGTGGCTGGGCACGAGATGAGCCACGGCGTCACCGAGGCGCTGGCCGGCCTGGTCTACTCCGGTGAGTCCGGCGGCCTCAACGAGGCCACCAGCGACATCTTCGGCAACATGGTGGAGTTCTACGCCGCCGCGCCGAGCGACCCGGGTGACTACCAGGTCGGCGAGAAGATCAACATCAACGGCAACGGTACGCCGCTGCGCTACATGTACAACCCGTCGCTGGACGGCTCGTCCGACAGTTGCTGGTCCACCGGCACCAAGAACAAGGACGTGCACTACTCCTCCGGCGTGGCCAACCACTTCTACTTCAACCTCGCCGAGGGCACCGGCGCCACCGCGTACGGCACCTCTCCGGTCTGCGGTTCCGCCCCGGCGGTCACCGGCATCGGCCGGACCAAGGCGGAGAAGATCTGGTACCGGGCGCTGGACGTCTACTTCACCTCCAACACGTCGTACGTCAACACCAGCAACCCGGCGAACACCGCGCGGGCCTACAGCCTGCGGGCGGCCACCGACCTGTACGGCAGCTGCTCCACCGAGTACAAGACCGTGCAGGCCGCCTGGACCGCGGTGAACGTGGCCGGCAACGACGCGCCCTGCTCGACCGGCAACGACTTCTCGGTGACGCTCTCGCCGACCGCCGGCTCGGTGAACCCGGGCGCCTCGGCGTCCACGACCGTGTCGACCGCGACCACCAGCGGCTCGGCGCAGACCGTGACGTTCTCCGCGTCCGGCCTGCCGAGCGGGGCGGGCGCCACGTTCAGCCCCGCCTCGGTGACCTCGGGCGGCTCGTCCACCCTCACCATCAGCACCTCGGCGAGCACCCCGCCCGGCACGTACTCGGTCACCGTGAACGGCGTGGGTTCGGTCACCCGGAGCGCGACCTACACGCTGACCGTCAACGGGACCGGCGGCGGCTGCACGTCACCGGGTCAGAAGCTGGCCAACCCGGGCTTCGAGTCCGGCGCGACCGGCTGGACGGCCACCTCCGGCGTGATCACCAACTCCAGCAGCCAGGCCGCCCGCACCGGGTCGTACAAGGCCTGGCTGGACGGGTACGGCAGCACCCACACCGACACGCTCGCCCAGTCGGTGACCCTGCCGTCCGGCTGCTCGTCGTACGCGCTCAGCTTCTGGCTGCACATCGACTCCGCCGAGACCACCACGAGCGTCGCGTACGACACGCTGCGCGTGCAGGTGCTCAACTCGGGCGGGACGGTGCTGGCCACGCTGGCGACCTACTCGAACCTGAACAAGGCCACCGGCTACAGCCAGAAGTCCTTCTCGCTGGCCGCGTACGCCGGCCAGACCGTCAGCCTGAAGTTCACCGGTGTCGAGGACTCCTCGCTCCAGACGTCCTTCGTGGTCGACGACACCGCGCTCAACGTCTCCTGACCTGACCGCACGTCGCAAGGGCCCGGCGGCCACCCTCAACGGTGGTCGCCGGGTCCGCGCCGTTATGGTCGCCGCAGCGGTGACCGGCACCGAGGTAACAGGTCCGGATGCGGCCTTCCGCTTGGACGCCGCCGGGTGAGGCCGCCGCGAGGTGCCAGGACCTTCATAGCCGCCAGGCCAAGAAAGCCACGGAAATCCTGCTCTCCCGCAGGTCTGGCGGTCAGCCGAGCAATCTGACAGGACGAGGCAAACGTCGCCTGAGGCGGCACTAGTCCTCTGCGTCCTCGTCTGCTGGAGGCCTGGGCTGGCGGTGCTCCCGGATGTACTTCTCAATGTCCGCCCGCAGCCAGATCGAACCAACGGTCAGGACTTGGTACGGGCGAGGGAACTTCGGATGCATCTGGATCTGGCGGAAGCGCGACCGACCGACGCCCAGCATCTCCAGGATTTCGCCCGCTGCGACGAGCGGGCCTGGTCCCTCCTCGGTCATGCGGACGAGGGTAGGCCGGGCCGGACGCGTCAATATGAGCGCACTTACATTAGCGCGCCTACATTGACAGGGGGTGTGCGTCGGGGTGGGATCGAGCCGGGCCCCTCACCTGCTAGAGGCGGAGCACGGCGGGTGGGGGTGCCATGACACCCGAAACTCCACCCCGGGAGGCCCAATGTGCAGCCAGCGTCACTCACCAGTCCGTCCTTTCTGGTTTTGCGCAGCCTGTGTCCATCCGTGGCCGTGCCGCCAGGCCCGTGCCGAGCTGACCGCCGAATACGCCGACGACCCGAAGCTCCTGGCCGTGGACATGGCCGACTGTCTGGCCGAGGCCACGGGTGACCTCGGCCAGCTCTACCCAACCCCGCCGAACCCCATCGAGATGTACGGCCGGATGTTGGGCTGGATCCGCCACCTGGCAATCAACAAGTTCCGCGACGAGGACGGCTGGCCCAACTAGATCGGCCGACCGGTCGCATGGGCCCGGCGGCCAACCCTCAACGGTGGTCGCCGGGTCCGCGCCGTTATGGTCGCCGCAGCGGCGCAGGCAGCCGGATCGGCGGCGTCGGACGGGTGGCGCGGGAAGGGGCGGACGTGTCGGACGCGGAGTTGACCGTCGAAGTGACCGGGCCGGTGGCGACCGTGGTGATCCACAACCCGGCCCGCCGCAACGCGATGACCGCTGCGATGTGGCGACAGCTCCCGGAACTGCTCGATCGGCTGGAGCCCGACCCGGCCGTACGGGCGTTGGTGCTCACCGGCGCGGGCGACGCCTTCTGCGCCGGTGCCGACCTGGGCGACCTCGCCGAGCTGTTGGACGCCGGTGACGCCAGCATCGCGGTGGCGGCCGAGGAGCGGCTGGCCCGCTTCGCCAAGCCGACCGTGGCGGCGATCCGGGGTGCCTGCGTCGGAGGCGGTTGCCAGCTCGCGGTGGCCTGCGACCTCCGCATAGCCAGCGACGATGCTCGTTTCGGCGTACCGCCGGCGCGGCTGGGGTTGGTCTATCCGGCGCCGACCACCCGCCGGCTGGCCCGCCTGATCGGCCCGTCCGCCGCCAAGCATCTGCTGTTCACCGCCGAGCTGATCGACGCCGAACGCGCCCTGCGGGTCGGCCTGGTCGACGAGGTGCTGCCGGCCGACCGGCTCGCCGCGCGGGTGGACGAACTCACCGCCACCATCGCCCAGCGATCGCCCCTGAGCGTCGCCGCGGCCAAGGAGATCGTCGACGACCGGGCCGGACCGGCCCGGGTGGCCTGGTGGCACCGGAAGGTGCTGACCAGCGGCGAAGCCCGGGAGGGCGTGGCGGCGATGGCCGAACGCCGACCGCCCCGCTTCGCCTGGCGCCCCTCAGTCAGCGACTGATTCTCCCCGCCCTCCCCGTCGGGGCGCGGAAATCTCGGCTACTGCCATAGAAAAGGCTCGATGCGGCGCTGGTGCGTGGCCGGGCGGTACGGCAGGCTGTCGGTCGTGCAGCGTGATCAGTTGCTTGCGGGCCGCTACCGGCTCCTGGAGCGCCTCGGCAGCGGCGGCATGTCCGCGGTCCACCGGGCGTACGACGAGGTGCTCGAACGGGACGTGGCGGTAAAGGTGCTCGTCGCCTCGGACGCCAACGCCCGGTTGCGGATCCGGGCCGAGGCCAAGGCTGCGGCTCGGCTGTCGCACCCGCACGTGACCAGCGTCTACGACTTCGGTGAGTCGACGCTCGGCGGGGGTCAGGTCCCGTTCGTGGTGATGGAGTTGCTCGACGGCCACACCCTCGAACAGCGGTTGGCCGCCTCCGGTCCGCTGCCGCCCCACGCGGCCCTGCGGATCTGCGCCGAGGTGGCCGCCGCGCTCGCGGCCGCCCACGCCCAGGGCCTGGTGCACCGCGACGTCAAGCCGGACAACGTGATGCTCACGCCCATCGGCGCCAAGGTGCTCGACTTCGGCATCGCGGCGATCGCCGGCGACCCGGAGATTGACTTCGAGGGGCGGCTGATGGGCACGCCGGCCTACCTCGCCCCGGAACGCCTGGACGCCGGTGAGGTGCTGCCAGCCTGCGACGTGTACGCCCTCGGCGTGCTCGCGCATCTGGTGCTCACCGGTCGACTGCCCTGGCGTGCCGAGGCGCAGACCCGGATGCTCCGCGCGCACACGTACGTCGAGCCGGCCCCGCTGCCCGAGATCGCCGGCGTGCCGCCCGAGATCCACCGGCTCTACCACTGGTGCCTGGCCCGCGACCCCGCCGACCGCCCTCCGGCCGCCGAGGCGGCCCGCATCCTGCTCGCCGCCGGCGAACCGTCCACCGTCGTGCGCCCGGAGGAGACGCGGGGCGAACCGGCCACCGTCGTGCGTCCGGCCGGCACGGTGGGCGCATCGGCCAGCAGCGACGGCCCGACTTCCAACTCGCCGAAGGCCACGATGATGGACTCTTCCGGCGTGGGCCGGCGGTCCTGGCGTCGGCGGCGGGTGTTGCTGGCGGTGGGCGTCGCGGTGTTCGCGGTGGTGGCGATGGCCGGCTCGCTCGGCGACGCGAGCACCCACCGGCACGAGTCGGGCTCTGCGCGGACCGGTACCGGGCCGGACGGCACCACGAGCGTGGGGTTGCCGCTGACCGCCGAGCCACCCGGTCCGGCCGACACCCACTCGACCGTCCCCCTCCCGGTCAACCCTGGCCCGGCCGGCCCTCAGCCGGACGCGGACGCGTCGGTGACCGGTGCCCCGCCTGCCGCCCGGACCGGCCCCCCGACCGATCCGGGCGGCACTCGTGCCCCGAGCCCGTCCGCCAGCACCCCCGAACCGTCACCACCCGGAATCGCCGCCCCCGCGCCCACACCGAGCCCGCCGTCCGGAGTACCGGTCGATGCCCAAGGCGGGACGGTCACCGTCCACTGCCTCGGCAAAACGGTGCAGGTGGTGGCGGTTGAGCCCGCGCCCGGCTTTCGGACCGAGGCGTACGACGCCGGCCCGGCAAAGCGGGTTTCGGTCGAGCTGACCTCGGCCGAGCATCGCAGCGAGGTTCGGGTGCAGTGCTCCAACGGCCGCCCGAAACCGAAGGTCAGGGAGCGCGCCGGCTGATCGGGGGCCGGCGGGTGCCGCGCGGGGGCGTACCCCCGACGCGGCCCCCCGTTCCCGCCGACCGGTCCGTCACCGCCCGGCCAGCGCGGCCCAGCCTGGGTTGGTCGGCTCCCGGCGCAGCGGCATGCCCGCCTCCGCCGGCGTCCGGTCACCCTTGCGCTGGTTGCAGGCGTAGCAGGCGGCGGTGGTGTTCCGCCAGGTGTTCCGGCCGCCGCGGGAGCGAGGCAGGACGTGGTCGATGGTCGACGCCGAGCCACCGCAGTACGCGCAGCACCGGTCGTCGCGGCGCAGCACCCCGGCTCGGGACCAGGCCGGCCCGGAGCTGAACCGCCAGCGGGTGACCACGTAGCGGACCAGCCGCACCACCCGGGGCATCGGAAAGACACCGATCACCTGGTCGGGCTCGGCCTCGTGGATCTCGGCCACCCGGCGGCAGAGCATCCGGACGGCGTGTTGGACGGTGACCCGGTGCAGCGGGCCGAGGTCGGCGTTGATGACGAGGACGGCGTCCACCGGGCTCTCCCTTCACGATGGTGACGACGAACTGCTCCGGACAGCGAAGAGCCGCCCGGTCCGACGATCGGACGGGCGGCTCGGCGCGTACGGGTACGCGTCAGTCGGGCCGGCCCGCCCGGGGACCTTCCGCTCGGCAACCGTCGCCGAGCAGCGTCGATGGCACGGAGGTGTCGTGCGACATCGTCATGTGCTGCTCCCGTGGCGGTGGTTGACCTTGCGTGATCACGGTAGGTCCACCCGGGAGAGACCGGCAACGTAATTCGATCGGCTCGCCCGGTCGTCGGAGCGGCGTTGCCGCCGGGTCCGGGCGGCGGGGCTCGCCGTGTGCCGTACGGCGGCCCGGGCGGTGTCCAGGGGCCGGTCGATCCGTACGGCCATGCGTGCGGTGAGTTCGCTGTCCAGCAGCGGCCGGTTGACCTCACCGGCGACCGCCAGCGCCGGCCCGGAGACCGAGCGCCAGATGGCGGCCAGCCCGGCGCCGAGACCGACCAGGGCGACGGTGGCCCGGGTGGTCGGCGATCCGGCGGCAGCGGCGGCGCTCACCCCCACCACCGCGAAGAGCACCACCAGCAGGGGTACCAGGACCGGCCAGAAGATGCCCCGGGCCGCCTGCGCCACCAGTCGCCGATCCCGGATGATCAGATTCCGGGCGACCACCGCGTAGTCCTCCTCGTCGAGCAGGTCGCGTGGGTGCAGGCCGCCGGTGAGCACGCCGCGCCACAGGTCGGCCTGGTTGCGCAGCTCCCGGCTCAGCGCCGCGGGCTCCGGCTCGGCCGGGTCACCTCGGCCGGCCCGCTCCACCGCGGTCGCCCAGGTGGCCAGCGAGCGACGCACCACCGCCGCCGAGTACGGCGGCAGCACGCTGGCCAGCTCGCTGAGCCAACGACTGATCTGGATCTGCCGGCCGCCGAAGCGACGAACCAGCTGGGTGGCGTCGCCAGGTCGGACGGTGTCGGCCAGTGACCGGCCCAGCCGGTAGGCCAGACCGACCCGGTGGTTGGTGGCCATCGCCCACCGCAGCACCTCCACGTTGAGGTCGTCGAGGGCGAGCAGCAGTGGCCCTGGGTCGATGGGGTCGGGCCGGTCCAGGTCGGGCAGTTGGTCCCGGGCGGCGGCGGTGTCGGGTAGCGGCTTGGTGTGTCGGGTGAGCTCGGCGATCTGGGCGAGCGCGACGTCCACCCCGTCGAGGTACATCCGCATCCGGCGGTGCACGGACATCTCGGTGAAGTTGGAGAGCTTGGCCGGCGGGGCGGCCGGGTGGGCCTCGGCGGCACCGAGCTCGGCGTGCTGTCCCTGGTGGTACGCGTCCGCCATCCACCAGCCCAGCCGTAGCGCGGTGACGACGCAGGCGCGCTCATCGCGGATCAGCGGGTACGCGTCGTCCCGGCCGGTCTCCTCGACCAGCGGTACGCGCTCCGCGCCGGCGCGGAGCAGTGGTGACATCGTCCGCTGCCCTCCCGCCCGGTCGATCGACGGATGATCAATCGAGCGTACGACAGCAGTTCATTACTTATATCCGTTTTGTCACTTTGGCTGGCGGCGCCCGGCCAGCAGTCCCCGAGGTCGGATCGAGCGCACCGGCTCGGCGGCACCACCCTCGGCGCGCAGGATGTGGTTCGCGGCGATGATGCCCGTGGCGGCGGAGCGTTCCATCAGCGCGCTCGGGAACTCCGTGGAGATCCCGTCCCCGGCCAGGTAGAGGCCGGTCGCGTCGGTGCGTACCCCCGGTCGCCAGGCGTGGCTGCCCGGAGTGAACGCGGGCGCCTGCGCCTGGACCCGGGCCCGGAGTTCGCGGACCCGCAGCCCGGCGGCCTCCGGCCAGAGCGCTCCCAGCTCGCGGCGCATCCGCTCGGCCAGTTCCTCGGCCGGCACCCCGGGCTCGCAGGCGTACGCGTGCAGCTCGATGACCGACCCGCCGCTGCGCCGCGCCCAGCGCCGCGACTCGTTTTCCAGCCGGTGGTAGAGCGTCACCGAGTCCAGAGTGGGCTGTCGAGACACCCCGCTGAACACCGCCCGCCCTGCGGCCACGTCCCCGTCGCACCAGTACCGTGCCACCGCGTACGGCGGGCCGGGCCTGCCGAATGCGGGCATTCGCGCCACCAGATCCGGTGCCTGTTCGGCCAGGTCGGGGGAGGCCCCGACCAGCGCGGCGAGCGCCGGCGGGTCGACGGCGAGGATCACGTGGCCCGCCGCGTGATTGCCTCCGTCGGCGGTCGCCACCCGCCAGCCGTCCGCGGCGCGGCGCAGCCCGGTAGCGGTGGACCCGGTGAGCACCCGACCGCCGTGCTTCTCCAAGTGCCGGGTCAGCGGCTCCCAGATCGCGGTGGCGTAGTCCTCGTCTGGGCAGTCGAAGGCCAGCCCCTCGGGATTGCCGAGCAGATAGAAGTGGAACTGGGCGACCATCTCGGCCGCCGACATCTCGGCTTCGTGGTTGAAGAACGAGTGCGAGAACACCTCGAACAGCATCGCCCGCGCCCGGTCCGGCAGGCGAAGCGAGGCCAGCAGTTCGTCGGCGGTGGTGTCGTCCAGCTCGGCGTAGGTGCGTACCGGGTCGTAGCTGAGCAGCGGCAGTGCGGCGTCCCGGTCCATCAGCCGCAGGTCGGCCAGGCGCAGGCTGGGGCTGCGCAGCAGCAACGCGAGCAGGTTCGCCGGTGGTGCCGGTGGCAGCCTCCCGAACTCCTCGGTCGGCCACTGGGCACTGAGGATCGGATAGCCCGGGATCGGCTTGAGGAAGCCCAGATCCGGATCGACGCGGCGAAGGATGGACCGCCAGTTGTAGTACTGCCGGAAGAACGCGTGGAACCCGTGCTCGTTGCGCTGGTCACCGTCGGCGAGCGCCTCCGGCCAGGCGCCCAGCCGGCCGCCCAGGGTCGGTGCGGCCTCCAGCACCGTCACCGCCACGCCCCGCTCAGCCAGCACCACCGCCGCCGACATGCCGGCGATGCCTCCGCCGACCACCACCGCCGCCGTTGGTCGCGGCACGCGGTCCGCGCCACCGCCGCCCGGGTCCACCTGGTGCTGGCGTACGCCGAGAAGGCGACCCACCACTTGCGACAGCGCCATAATCACCTCCACGTTCACTGCACCGATGTAAGGAAGGGCACCTTGTTAACGCCTGGCGTTGTACAAGGGGACCCTGTTAACAGGGTGAGCTAAGCGTTGTTAATAAGGTGCCCTTGTACAACCGGAGGCGTTAACAAGGTGCCCTTCCTTCAGGGCAGGCAGCGGCGGGGGCGGTCGGAGGCGGGCCAGACGTACTCCAGGTCCTCCGGGACGTCGTCACCGAAGATCGGGCGGTAGTGCGCGGGGTCCTTGCGCAGCAGTGACGAGCGGTGGCTCAGGTGCAGATCCGCACGGCCCAGCCAGGGCGGCAGCTCGCCCGCTCCGGCCAGCTCGACCTGGGTACGCACGACGCCAGCGCCGCAGGCGGCGGTCAGGTCGACGGTCAACGTGGCGGCGCAGGTGTCGGCCCGCCCCGGCTCGCACCAGACCGCGCACATGTCCAGCCCGTACCGGACCAGCGCCTCCTCGTACCCGGCCCACATCTTCACCGCCGGGTGGTTACGCCAGCCGTACCCGGGCCAGGTGAGGCCGCGCAGCACCTGGATGGCCTCCACCCGCTGCTTGCCCAGCCGCTTCTGGTCCAGCGTGCGGGCGCTGGCCACGAAGTCCGGGTACGGGAGGAAGGTCTGCATGCCGCTGCTCTACCCGCCACCCGGGCCGACATGCCTGGCCGGGGGACGATCCGGAAGGGGTCGCCCACCGAGGTCGTCCTGGCTACGATCCGGGCATGGGGGAGCCGTGGCGGGACCGGGCGCGACGGGCGGTGGAGTGGAACTGGCGACTGCGGTCCGCCGGTGACCCGCGCCCGCACTACGTGATCTGCGGCCGCGACGCGCTCGCCTACTACGTGGCCCGGGCGATGCTCGAATCGGAGCTGCCGACCGGTGGGGCACGCGTGACCGTGATCGTGCCGGAGCGTTACCGCACCAACGGTCCGGACGTGGCGGGGCTGCGCGGGCTCCGGGTCGTCCGCTCGGATCGGCTGGACGTGGCCACCTTCGAGGCCGCCGGCCTGGCCGGTGCGACCGGGCTGGCCCTGCTGCACCAGGACGACGTGGGCAATCTGCACGCCGCGCTCTGCGCCCAGGCCGTCGATCAGCGGGTCCGCCAGGTGCTGCGGATGTTCAACGGCACCCTCGCTGACGGTGTGCGCAAGCTGATCAAGGCACCGGTCGAGGTGCTCTCCGACGCCGAGATGGCCGCGCCCGCGTTCGTGGCCGCCGCGTTGGGCGAGGTCGACCCGAGCTCGTTCCAGCACCGGGACAAGACGCTCCGGGTGGCCCGGCGGGCCGACGTCCGGCCGCAGGATGTGGTCTGCGCGTTGGCCCACGTCACCGAGCAGCAGCGGGTGGAGCTGCTGCCGGCCGAACAGGCCGGTGCCGACCTGGTGCTCGCCGAGGTGACCGGGCAGCCGCCCGGCACCGAGGTCGCCGCGCGTCGGCTGGTCCGGGCCCGCCGCCGGCGCCGCCCGATGGCGATGTTGCTGGGAGCGGTACGTGGTTTCGCCACCCGCAAGATCGGCGTCGCGGTGATGGTGGTGCTCGCGGTGATCGCAGTGCTGGGAGCGCTGATCTCCCGCGCCGAGGGGGTCTCACCGGTGGAGGCGCTCTACCTGACGTTGGTCACCACGCTCAGCGGCGCGGACCCGGACACCACCAAGTCGGCGGACGCGCAGATCATGCAGGTGGTGCTCAACCTGGCCGGGCTGGCGCTGATTCCGCTGATCACCGCCGTCGTGGTGGACGGCATCGTCAACGCGCGCCTGGCCCTGCACACCGGCCGGCTGCAACCTGCCCGGATCGGGCACGTCGTGGTGATTGGCCTCGGCAATGTCGGCACTCGGGTGATGGCCCAGCTCCGCGAGTACGACGTCGAGGTCGTCGCGATCGACAAGGTCCCGGAGCCGCGCGGTGCCACCCTGGCCCGCCAGTTGGAGGTGCCGCTCATCGTCGGGGACGCGGCCCTGCCGGAGACGCTCGCCGCCGCGTCGGTGGCGGACTGTCAGGCGCTGGTGGTGGCGTCCACCGACGACGTGGCCAACCTGGAAGCGGCGTTGGCCGCCCGGGACCTGCGCGACAACCTGCGGGTGGTGCTGCGCCTCTTCGACGGCGACTTCGCCGAGCGGGTGGAGGAGACCTTCGCCCTCGGCGTGTCCCGATCGGTCTCCTACCTGGCGGCCCCGGCCTTCATCGGTGCGCTCACCGAGCGCGCGGTGATCACCACCATTCCGGTCGACCGGCACGCGCTGCCCGTCGCCGAGGTGCCGGTGGCCGCGGGCTCCGAGCTGGACGGCCGCCCGTTGGACGCGGTCAACCGGGACGGCCAGGTGCGGTTGATCGCGCGTACCCCGGCGGGCGGTACGAAGACGATCTGGTGGAAGGAGCTGGACCCCCGGCAGGTGATCTTCGCGGGCGACCGGCTCACCGTGGTTGCCCGCCGACGCGGGCTGGATTGGCTGACCCGGCAGTGCGCTCCACCCGCCCCGGGAAAGGCGCCCATGCCGCACGGCCACGTCGGCTCGGTGCCCCGGGCGACCGATCAGGAGGTCGCCGCGTCCGCGCCCGGCGCGGTGCATCCGGTACCGGCTCCGTCGTCACCGGCCGACGATGCCGGACCGCCGGCCCACGGCGTCGAGGCCGGGCACCGGCCGGTGGAGCAGGGCGACGACATCGGTGCCCAGCACGAGCCAGGTTCGAGCGCGGCACGGTCGGTCTGAGGTTCGACGACTCCGACGAGAGCTCGGGTAGCGGGAACGCGCTGGTCGTGAGCGACAATCGGGGTCATGCGTTTCCGCATCCTGGGGCCGACCCAGGTGCTGTTGGCCGACGGGCGCGAGATTCCCCTGGGCGGTCCGCGGCTGCGTGCCCTTCTCGCACTGCTCCTGCTCGACGCGGGCCGGATCATCTCCGCGGAGCGGCTGATCGACGGCCTGTACGGCGAGCGCCCGCCCAGGGGCGCGGCGAACGCGCTCCAGTCCCAGGTGTCGCGGCTGCGTCAGGTCCTGCCCGCCGAGCACAGCCCGGTCGAGTTCCACCCGGCGGGTTATCGCCTCGCCGTGGATCCCGGTGCTGTCGACGCGTACCGGTTCGAGCGGCTCGCCGAGGCGGGTCGCCGCCTGCTCGCCGACGGCGACTGGCCCCGGGCGTCGGCGACGTTGCGTGAGGCGCTGGAGTTGTGGCGGGGTCCCGCCCTGGCCGACGTCCTCGACGTGGCGGGCGTTCCCGCGCAGGCGGCGCGGCTGGACGAGCTGCGGCTGGCCGCCGTCGAGGACCGTATCGAGGCGGAGTTGGCGCTGGGCGCGCACGCGGCGCTGGTCCCGGAGCTACGGGAGCTGATCGTCGCGCATCCGTTGCGGGAACGATCGCGGGGCCAGCTCATGCGCGCCCTCGCCGGCTTGGGCCGGCCGGCCGAGGCACTGGCCGAGTTCGAGGATGCCCGGCGCGTGCTGGCCGAGGCGCTCGGCGTCGACCCGTCGGCGGCGCTCACGGCGATCCACCTGGCCGTGTTGCGCGGTACGGAGGGCCCCGCCGTACGCGGGCCAGCCGAGTCGACCCTGCCGAGCCAGCTCACCACCTTCGTCGGGCGGGAGGAGGAACTCAAGCGCGTAGGGGAGCTGCTCGGCGAACGGAGGCTGGTCACCCTCACCGGCCCCGGTGGCGCGGGCAAGACGCGGCTGGCGATCGAGGCCGCCGGCCGCCTCGACGGCGAGGTCCGCTTCGTCGAGCTGGCCGGTCTGGCACACGGCTCGGACGTACCGCAGGCGGTGTTGAGCGCGCTCGGCCTGCGCGACGCCGGCCTGCGTGCCCCGGCCGAGCCGGGCCGGAACGCAGCCGACCGGCTGGTCGAGGCGCTCGCCGAGCGGCGGCTGCTCCTCGTGCTGGACAACTGCGAGCACGTCATCGGCGAGGTGGCGCGGCTGACCGCACGGTTGCTCAGCGGGTGCCCGGCGCTGCGCGTCCTGGCCACGAGTCGTGAGCCGCTCGGGCTGGCCGGCGAGGCGCTGTGTCCGTTGTCCGGGCTCACCCTCCCGCCGCCCGACGCGTCGACGCTGGACGCCGACGACTACGCCGCGGTCAGCCTGTTCGCCCAGCGGGCCGCTGACGTCGTACCGGACTTCGCCGTCACGGCGGCCAACGTCGAGGTGGTGCTGCGGATCTGCCGTACCCTCGATGGCCTGCCGCTGGCGATCGAGCTGGCCGCCGCGCGGCTGCGGGCGCTGCCCGTCGCCGAGGTGGCCGCCCGTCTCGACGATCGGTTCCGGCTGCTGTCGATGGGCAGCCGGGCATCGTCGCCGCGACACCGGACGCTTCGCGCGGTGGTCGAGTGGAGTTGGGACCTGCTCGACGATGTCGAGCGGGCCCTGGCCCGACGGCTGACCGTCTTCGCCGGCGGTGCCACGCTGGAGGCGGCCGGGCAGGTCTCCGGCCTGCCCAGCGCCGAGTTCGTCGATGCGCTGTCCGGTCTGGTCGACAAGTCCTTCGTGGAGTTGACCGGCGGTCGCTACCGGATGCTCGAGACGGTGCGCGCCTTCTGCGCCGATCGTCTCGCCGAGGCCGGCGAGGCCGATGACCTGCGCCGTGCACACGCGGCGTACTTCCTGGAATTCGCCTGGATCGCCAGCGACCACCTGCGGCGCGCTGAACAGTTGCAGTGGCTGCGCCGGCTCGACGACGAGCGGGACAACCTGCATGCGGCCCTGCGTCGTGCCGCTGCGGCTGGTGCCGCGTCCGACGCGGCCGGGCTGGTCGCGGCCCTGTCGTTCTACTGGTGGCTGCGCGGCATGCGCGGGGAAGGCGCCCGGCTCGCGGCCGACGTCCTCGATGTCCTCGGCACCGAGGCGCCGGCCGGGCTGGGCGAGGAGTTCGCCCTCTGCGTCTACAACGCCTCGCTCGGCGGTGCGGGCCATCCACCGTCCCTCGGCACAACGCAGTGGTCCGTGATCCGCAGCCTCGACGGGCCGCCCCGACAGCCCTTCCTGCTGTATCTGTCCGGGATCTCGACCGGACCACCGTCCGGCGGCGCCGAGCACGTCGACGACCTGATGCGGGAGCTGCGGCGGCTGGTTGGTCCGGACGTCTGGATCAACGCGCTCGGCGCGATGGGGACCGGCTCCGCGCAGATGTGGAACGGTCAGTGGGATCGGGCCAGGACGGCCCTGGGCTCCGCGCTCGACGGTTTCCGGAGCACCGGGGACCGGTGGGGAGCCATGATCACACTCGGTGCGCTCGGTGAACTGGCCGCCTGGCAGGGTGATCCGGATGCGGCGAGCGCCTACATGGAGCAGGCCATCGGGTTGGCCGAGGAACTCGGATCGGCGGTCGACCAGGCCGACATGCTGCGTACCCGAGGCGAGATAAGGCTGCGTGCCGGTGACCTCGCGGCGGCGCGGGACGACTTCGCCGGCGCGCTGCTCCTCGCGCAGCGCAGCGGCGCGCCCGAGTTCGTATCCAGCGCGCGGCTCGGCCTCGCCCAGGTGGCACGGCTGGCCGGAGACCTCGTCGAGGCGCGGCGGCTCGGCGAAGAGGCGTTGACCGGCGGGCTCACCGGCTGGTACGTCGGCGAGGCCACGCGGTCGGAGATCATCCTCGTTCTGGCGCAGATCGCCGAGGCGGAGCGGAGCGTCGTTCTGGACCCGCCCGGTGCGCTGCCGTCAGCGGACGGTGCGTGAGCCGTCAGCGCCCGACCGCACCGTGGGGGCATGACGACATTCGAGGTGGTCGCCGAGGGACTGGGCAAGCGGTACGGCCCGACCCGCGCGCTCGACACGTTCGACCTGAGGGTGCCGACCGGCACCGTGTACGGACTGCTGGGACCGAACGGTGCCGGCAAGACGACGGCCGTACGGATCCTCACCACGCTGCTGCGTTTCGACGGCGGCACAGCCACCGTGGCCGGATTCGACGTGTTGCGTCAGCCGAACGAGGTGCGGGCCCGGATCGGGCTGACCGGGCAGTACGCCGCGGTCGACGAGACCCTCAGCGGCCGGCAGAACCTGGAGCTGTTCGGCCGGCTGTTCCGGCTCGGCCCCCGTGCGGCCCGCAAACGAGCCGGGGAGCTGCTGGAACGGTTCGGGCTCGACGAGGCGGCGAGCCGGTCCGCCGGTGAGTACTCGGGTGGGATGCGCCGCCGCCTGGACCTCGCCGCCAGCCTGATCCGTACGCCCCGCGTGCTCTTTCTCGACGAGCCGACGACCGGCCTGGACCCGCGCAGCCGCAACCAGGTGTGGGAGCTGGTCCGCACCCTGGTCGCGGACGGGACCACGGTCCTGCTCACCACGCAATATTTGGAGGAGGCCGACCAGCTCGCCAACCGGATCTCGGTGATCGACGCCGGACGGGTGGTGGCCGAGGGCTCACCGGACGAGCTGAAGTCGATGACCGGCGGTGACCGGATCGAGGTGGTGGTCCGTGAGGCGGCCGACCTGACCCCGGCCGCCCGTCTCGTCGCCCGGATCTGCGGCGCGGAGCCCGAGCGCGATCCCGCGGTCCGGCGACTCAGCGCGCCGGTGGTCGACCGGGTCGCCGGGCTCATCGAGGTGGTACGGGCCCTGGACGACGCGGGGATCGCGGTCGAGGACATCGGCCTGCGGCGCGCGACGCTGGACGAGGCGTTCCTGTTCCTGACCGGCCACCGGCCCGACGAGGCCCGCAGGCCCGGCGAGACCCGCGAGCCGGACGAGACCCACGAACCCGACAAGGCCCACGAACCCGGCGAGACCCGCGAGCCCGTCACCACTGGACGAAAGGCGGATGCGGCATGACCACGGCGATCATCGACGGCTGGACGATGACCAGACGGAACATGATCCACGTGATCCGCGCGCCCGAGGAGCTGATCCTCTACTTCTCGCTGCCGATCATGTTCGTGCTCGTCTTCGGCTACGTGTTCGGCAGCGGCATGCAGGTGCCGGGTGGCGGAAACTACCGCGAGTTCCTGCTGCCCGGGATCTTCGTGATGACGATGCTGTACGGCCTTGGCGCCACCGCGACCGGCGTGGCGCTCGACCTCAGCCGAGGGGTTGTCGACCGGTTCCGGTCGATGCCGATGGCGCGGTCCGCCCTGATGACCGGCCGCAGTTCCGCGGATCTGCTCCGTGCCCTGCTGGAGATGTCCACCCTGCTGGTCTGCGGCCTACTCGTCGGGTGGCAGTGGCGACATGGCGTCGGCCGGGCGTTGCTCGCCGTCGGCCTGCTCCTACTGCTGCGGGTCGCGATCACCTGGATCGGGATCTACCTGGCGTTGCTGGTCCGCAACCCGGACACGGTCGGTGTGATCATCTTCCCTGCGGCGTTTCCGCTCACCGCGATCTCCAACGTGTTCGTGTCGCCCGAGCTGATGCCGAAATGGATCGGTGCGATCTCGGAATGGAATCCGCTGTCCGCCACCGTCGCGGCGACCCGTCACCTGTTCGGTAATCCGGGGCTGGGTGGGGATTCCTGGCCGGCAGAGCACGCGGTGCTGTTGGCGGTGGTGTGGCCGGTGCTGCTGATCGCGACGTTCGCGCCGCTGGCCGTGCGCCGCTACCAGCGGCTGAGCCGCTGACCGGGCCGTCTGCCGAGGTCAGCGGCGGGCCCGCATTGCGTAGGAGGCGGCGCCGACGGCGAGCACACCGAAGCCGGCGAGAACGCTGCCCAGCGGCAGGTTGACCGCGAGTAGCAGACAACCGACGAGCCCCAGGCCGGCGAGGACCCGGACCGGCAGCCGCCGGTCCGGGTCCCGGCCCAGGGTGAGCGCCGCCGCGTTGGTGATCGCGTAGTAGACCAGCACGGTGCAGCTGGAGAAGCCGATCGCGGCACGCACGTCGCCGAGCAACACCACCAGGATCACCACCACGGCCACCGCCAGCTCGGCCCGGTGCGGCACCCGGTGCACGGGGTGCACGGCGGCCAGCACGCCGGGCAGATCGCGGCGGCGGGCCATCGCCAACGTGGTCCGGCCGACCCCGGCGACCAGGGAGAGCAGCACCCCGGTGACCGCGATGGTGGCCCCGGCGCGGACCACCCAGGCCAGGCCGGGCAGCCCGGCGGCGGTCACCACGTCGACCAGGGGCGCGGCGGAATCGGCCAGCCGGTCGGCGCCGAGCACTCCGAGCGTGACCACGGCCAGCACCAGGTAGATCGCGAGCACCGCGCCGAGCGCCAGCGGCACCGCACGGGGGATGGTCCGCTCCGGGTCGCGGACCTCCTCGCCCAGGGTGGCGATCCGGGCGTACCCGGCGAACGCGAAGAAGAGCAGCCCGGCGGCGGTGAGCACGCCCCGGCCGGAGCCACCAGGGTCGCCGAGGCGGCTCAGGGTCAGCCCCCCGCCGGTGACGCCGACGACCACGACCAGGGTCAGCACGGCGAATACCACCGCGACCAGCGCCTTCGTCGCGATGGCCGTCTTGCCGATGCCGCGCAGGTTCACCGCGGTCACCGCGAGCACCGCACCGGCCGCGATCAGCCGGGCCTGACCCGGCCACAGGTACGCCCCGATGGTCAGCGCCATCGCCGCGCAGCTCGCGGTCTTGCCGACCACGAAGCCCCAGCCGGCCAGGAACCCGGCGAACGGACCGAGGCGTTCCCGCCCGTAGACGTAGGTGCCGCCGGACTCGGGGTAACGGGCCGCGAGCCGCGCCGAGCTGTTCGCGTTGCAGTAGGCGACGAGGCCGGCCAGCGCCAGCGCGGGCAGCAGGCCGGCACCGCCGGCCGCCGCAGCGGCCGGGCCGAAGACCACGAAGACGCCCGCACCGAGCATCGAGCCCAACCCGATGACAACCGCATCGGGTACGCCGAGTCGCCGCGCCAGTTGATCCACGAGCCGAAACCCTAGGGGTACGAGGTGAACGGCCCGTCCCACCGACGTAGCCGGCCGGGTAGCGGCAGGTCGTCCCACGGCACCCGGTGCAGCAGCCGGTCCAGGAGCAGCCCCAGCAGTAGCGCAGCCACCCCGTCGGTGAGCCAGTGGAAGTTCAGGTAGGTCGTGGTGACCAGCAGGATCGCCGGCGGCGCGAACCGGACCAGTCGGTGCAGGGTCGGGTGCAGTCGTCCTGCCGTCAGCGCGGTCAACAGCACGGCGATCACCCCGTACCAGACGATTGCGTTGGCGACGTGCCCGGAGGGGTAGGAGAGGTCGTATTCCAGGGGCGGCAGGTCGTTGAAAATCCGGACCGAGTCGGCCGGTGGCAGTTTCGAGCTGGGCGCAGCCCGATCGGTCCACACCTTGAGCGGCCCGATCGTCAGATACAACAGCACGAACGCCCCTGCCACCAGCAGCAGCGGTCGGACCGTGCGGGCCCGCCAGGCCGCCGCCAGGGCAAGTGCCACGGAGAGCGGCATCAACAGCCAGCCACCCTGGCCGAGGAAGTTGAACACCCGGGCCGTCCAGTAGATCGGTGCCGGGTGGTGGTCGTAGGCCCACTCCCGTACCGCCAGGTCGATCCCGAGGAGGGCTCCCCTGGCAAGGGCCAGGGTCAGGACGCCGAACCCGACGAGCAGGAGCAGATCGAACCACCAGCCGGCCGGGCGGACAGGCCGTAGCCGCAGGTCACGTCGTACCGCCGTGGGTTTGAGCACGCGACCACGCTACCGGCCCGGCGCGAGGCCGGGGCGTTCGGCGCTGTGTGCCCAACCACGATCAGAGGCGGATCCGGGGGGCGACCAGTCATGCTTGTGCCCGTGCGGATCACGTCTGCCCTCGTGGACCCGGCGCTGCTCGACCTGCCCTGGTCGACACCGCTGGAGGAGTGGCCTGCCCAACACCTGGTGGCGCTGCCACAGGGCATCTCCCGACACATCGTCCGTTTCGTCCGGCTCGGCGACTACGTCTACGCGTTCAAGGAGACTCGCGAGCGGATCGCCGAACGGGAGTACGACCTGCTCCGATCCCTGGAGCGGATCGACTTCCCGTCGGTCGAGGCGGTGGCGGTCGTCGCCGACCGGCAGACCGACGACGGCGAACCTCTCGAATCGGTGCTGATCACCCGGCACCTGCAGTTCTCGCTGCCGTACCGGGCGCTCTTCTCGCACACGTTGCGGCCCGAGACGATGAGCCGCCTGCTCGACGCGCTCGCCGCTCTGATCGTGCGGATGCACCTGACCGGTTTCTTCTGGGGCGACTGCTCGCTGTCCAACACGCTGTTCCGCCGGGACGCCGGGGCGTTCGCCGCCTACCTGGTGGACGCGGAGACGGGAGCGCTGCACACCACGCTCTCCAACGGTCAGCGGGGCGAGGACCTGGAGATCGCCCGGGTCAACATCTTCGGTGAGGCACTGGACCTGCAGGCGGCCGGGCTGCTGCACGAGTCCATCGACCCGGAGGTGGTCTGCGAGGAGGTCGTACAGCGCTACGAGCGGCTCTGGCACGAGATCACCTACGAGCAGGCGATCGAGCGGGAAGCACGGCACGACATCGAGGGCCGGATCCGACGCCTCAACGACCTGGGCTTCGACGTGGCCGAGGTGGCCATGTCGACCATCGACAACGGGCGCTACCTGGTCCGGCCGAAGGTGGTCGACGCCGGCTACCACACCCGTCGGCTGCTGCGTCTCACCGGCCTGGACGCCGAGGAGAACCAGGCGCGCAAGCTGCTCAACGACCTGGACGCCTACCGGGCCGAGAGCGACCTGAACGACGAGCAGCAGGCCGCGCACCGCTGGCTCACCGAGGTCTTCGAGCCGGTGGTCCGGGCCGTGCCCGCGAACCTGCGCCGCAAGCTGGAGCCGCAGGAGCTGTTCGCGCAGATCATCGAGCACAAGTGGCTGCTCTCCGAGCGGGCCGGCCGGGACGTCGGGATGGCGCCCGCCGTGCAGTCGTACCTGGCCGACGTGCTGGTGCACCGCCCCGACGAGCAGGCCGTGCTCGGCGTCGAGGTGCCCACCGGCGGCTGAACCAGCCCGCCGAACGCGGGTGGGGCGTCACTCCACCCAGGAACCGCCGCGCAGCACCCGGACCACGGTGAGTTCCTCGTCCAGCACCACCAGGTCGGCTCGCAGGCCCACCTGGAGGGCGCCGACCCGGTCACCGAGGCCAACGGCGCGAGCGGGTGTGGTGGCCACCATCCGGGTCGCGTCGGCGATCGGGATGCCGGCATTGACGGCGTGCCGAAGGGCCGCGTCCATGGTCAGGGTGCTGCCGGCGATCGCGCCGTCCCGGGCCAGTCGGGCCACCCCGTCGGTCACCGTGACGGCCTGACCACCCAGCTCGTACTCGCCGTCCGGCATCCCGGCGGCGGCCATCGCGTCGGTGATCAGCGCGGCCCGGTCGGGGCCAGCGGTCGAGGTGGCGAAGGTCAGCGTGCCGTCGTGCAGGTGCACCCCGTCGGCGACCAGTTCGCAGACCACGTTCGGGGCGTCCAGCAGGGCCACCACCGGGCCGGGCTCGCGGTGGTGCACCGGCCGCATACCGTTGAAGAGGTGGGTGCCGACACTCGCGCCGGCCGCCACGGCGGCGCGCGTCTGCTCGTACGTGGCGTCGGTGTGCCCCACCGCGGCCACCACCCGCTGGGCGGTGAGCAGCTTGATCGCCTCCAGCGCGCCATCACGCTCCGGTGCGAGGGTGACCATCCGGATCGCGCCGGCACCCAGCTCGATCAGCTCGGAGAGCTCGTCGGTCGACGGGTCGCGAAGGTACTCCGGGTTCTGCGCGCCGCAGCGCGCAGCGGAGAGGTAGGGCCCCTCGAAGTGGATGCCCGCCAGCACACCCTCGTCGACCAGCGGCGTGAACGCCTCGGTGGCCGCGCGCATCAGCGGGAAGGGTGCGCTGACCAGGCTGGCCAGCAGGGTGGTGGTGCCGTGCGCCAGGTGGAAGTCGGCCGCCGCGCGGGCCTGGTCGGCGTCCCCGGTGGTGAAGGTGTGCCCACCGCCGCCGTGCGTGTGCATGTCGACGAACCCGGGCAGGATCCAGTGCCCGTCCCGGGCCGACGGATACTCGGCCACCGCGGTGATCCGGTCGCCGTCCCACTCGACGCACCCCTGCCGGATGACACCGTTCGGGGTCACCACTCGGCCGTTCACCCGCACGGTCATCACTTCTCCTGGTGGTTCCGGACGCCTGCGGCGTCGAGGTGGTTCCGGACGCCTGCGGCGTCGAGGTCGGCGCGGACGCCCGTGGCGTCGAGGTGGTCGCGGACGCCCGCGGCGTCGAGGTCGGCGTGGACGCCCGTGGCGTCCAGGGCGAGAAGGGCGGCGCCGAGGCAGCCGGCCTCGTCGCCGAGGGCCGCCGCGACGATGCGGGGCTCCCGGTGGAAGGTCATCCGCTCGTGCACCGCCGCCCGCAGCGGGACGAGCAACCGGTCTCCGGCCTGCGCCAGGCCGCCGCCGAGCACGATCGTCGCCACGTCGAACAGGGCCTGCCCGGTGGCCAGACCGTCGGCGAGCGCCTCGACCGCCTCCTGCCAGACCTGACTGGCGAGCGGCTCGCCGGCGGCGGCCCGCTCGGCCCACTCCGGCCCCCCGCCCCGCTCGCCCACCTCGGCCGCCGTCACCGGCGGGGCGAGGCCGTCGGAGGGCCCGCCGGCCAACTCGGCGTAGCGGCGGCCGATCGCGGCGGCCGAGGCGATCGTCTCCAGGCAGCCGGGTCGGCCGCAGCCGCAGCGCGGACCACCGGGTCGGACCAGGATGTGGCCGATCTCCCCGGCCGCGCCGTGCGCGCCGACGGTGGCCGTGCCGTCGACCACGTGCGCGGCGGCGATGCCGGTGCCGATCGCGACGAAGAGCACGTGCCCGGTGCCACGCCCGGCGCCGAGCCGGGCCTCGGCGAGGCCGCCGACCCGCACGTCGTGGCCGAGCGCCGTGGGCAGGCCGAGCCGTGTCACCGCCAGGTCCCGCAGCGGTACGTCCCGGAAGCCCACGTTCGCGGACCAGACCGCGACCCCGCGGGCCTCGTCCACCACGCCGGGTACGGCGATGCCGAGCGCGATCGGGGTGAGGCCGTCCGCGCGGGCCTTGCCGGCCAGCCCTTCGGCGACGTCCAGGATGGTGCCGACCACGGCGGCCGGGCCGCGTGCGGCGTCGGTGGGGTGCCGCTCGGTGCGTACCGCGACACCATCCGGTCGAACCAGGGCGCACTTCATGCCGGTGCCGCCAACATCCAGCGCGACGACGACCCGCTCGGCGTCCACGGCGTCGCCGTCGCTCACGCCGGCACGCCGCTTCGCCTGATGGCTCGCTCGCTCACGCCAGCACCACCGACCGGGTCAGGTGCCGGGGCGCGTCCGGATCGAGGCCCCGGCTGGTCGCCAGCGCGACCGCGAAGCGCTGGGCCAGGATCAGGTCCGCCATCGGGTCGACCGGGGTACGGCCGGCGGACCAGCTGCCCAGCACGGTCCGCCAGCCGTGCGTGCGGCTGTGTACGAAGGCCGCTCCGGTAGCGGCGACGTCCTCGGGCAGCCCCTCGGGCAGTTCGCCGAAGGCCCAGACCAGGCGGCCGGGCGCGGCGACCGAGATGGGACCGTGCCGGTAGTCCATCGCCGAGTGCGCCTCGGCCCAGAAGGTGGCCGCCTCGCGGCACTTCAGGGCGGCCTCCTGGGCCAGCCCGACCGTCCACCCCCGACCGAGGAAGGTGACCTGCTCGATGGTGGCCGGGTCGATCGGCAGCGGGGCGCGTACCGCCACCTCGGCGTCGGCGGCCAGCGCGGTCACCGGGTCGCCGAGGTGGGCCCGGAGCAGGGCGAGTGCGGTGGTCGCGAAGCGGGTCTGCACGACCGACCGCTCGTCGGCGAAGGGCATCGTCACCGCGGCGTCGGCCAGGTCGACCGCCGGAGACACCGGATCGCCGACGATGACGGTGCTGGGCACCCGTCCACGCAGCGCGGCGAGCAGCTCGATCACCTCGGTGGTGGTGCCGGAGCGGGTGATGGCGATCAGCCGGTCGTAGCGGCGGCCGAGGGGAAACTCGGACGCCTGGAACGCGTCGGTCTCGCCCTGCCCGGCCTGCTCGCGGCGTGCCGCGTACGCCATCGCCATGAACCACGACGTGCCGCAACCGACGACGGCGACCCGCTCGCCGGGGCGCGGTAGGTCCCCGCGTACGACGTCGGCCAACTCGGCGGCTTCCCGCCAACAGTCGGGCTGGCTCGCGATCTCCGCGTCCACGTACGCCATGGCAACTCCTCGCAGGGCCGACCGATGCGCAATACGGCTCGTTACACCCGTATTTCGCGCGTCATTCTGCGCGAACTCGGGTGGCCGTGGCAACCGGCTGGCCGATCGCGCAGGCCAGCCTTTTGCGCCAGCCTAGTTTCGCGCACTAGTGTGCACGCAATCAATCACCGTCCGTGCAGTCATTGGGAGGGCCCCCGCGGTGGACCGGTACGCCAGATGGAACGCCCTGCTCGAAATGCTGACCGACAACGGCCGGGTCAGCGTCGAGGCGGCCGCCGAGCGGCTGGACGTCTCCCAGGCCACCATCCGCCGGGACTTCGACCAGCTCGCCCAGCAGCAGATGATCACCAGGACCCGGGGCGGCGCGGTGGCCAACGGGGTCTCCTACGACCTCCCGCTGCGCTACAAGACCGCCAAGCACTCGGCGGAGAAGCAGCGGATCGGCGCTGCCGCCGCGGCGCTCGTCACGCCCGGCACGGTGGTCGGCCTCAACGGTGGCACCACCAGCACCGAGGTGGCCCGGGCTCTCGCCGTCCGTCCGGACCTGAACACCAGCGCCGAGGGCGCCCAGCTCACCGTGGTGACCAACGCGCTGAACATCGCCAACGAGTTGCTGGTCCGGTCCCGGATGAAGGTCGTGGTGGCCGGCGGGGTGGTGCGCCCGAAGTCGTTCGAGCTGGTCGGCCCGCTGGGCGGGGCACTGCTGCGTGAGGTCACGCTGGACGTCGCGCTGCTCGGCGTGGACGCGATCGACCCGCAGCTCGGCGCCGCAGCCCATCACGAGGGTGAGGCGGCGATGAACAACCTGATGGTGGCCCGCGCCAAGCGGGTCGTGATCATCGCGGATTCGTCCAAGTTGGGCGGCCACGCCTTCGCCCGGATCTGCCCGGTCGAGCGGGTCGAGACGCTGGTGACCGATTCCGGTGCGGCACCCGAGGTGGTGGAGGCGTTCCGGGCCGCCGGCGTACAGGTCGTCTGCGCCTGACCGATCACTCTCCGCCGATAATTCACCCCGATCGGCGCGTCAATGCATACCCGGTATTGCGAGCGGCTGCATACCAAGTATGGTGACCGCTGACACGCCCATCATCGGGGGAGGTGCAGCTTGCCAGCTGTCCTGGAGATCGAAGGTCTACGTAAGACGTACAAGAGTCGTCGACGCGGCACCCGCAACGCGCTCGACGGCTTCGACATGAAGGTGGACGCGGGGCAGGTGCACGGCTTCCTGGGCCCCAACGGGTCCGGCAAGACGACCACGCTGCGCACACTTCTCGGCCTCATCCGGCCCGACGGCGGCCGGATGGCGCTGCTCGGCCACGAGGTGCCCGACGCGCTGCCCACCGTCGCCGGTCAGGTCGGCGCGATCGTGGAGAGCCCGCAGTTCTTCCCGCACTTCACCGCACGGGACACGCTGTCCCTGCTGGCCGGCGCCGGCGACGTGCCGGCCGTCCGGGTCGACGAGGTGCTGGAGCTGGTCGGCCTACGGGACCGGGCCGGTGAGCGGGTCAAGACATACTCGCTGGGCATGAAGCAACGGCTCGCCGTCGCGTCCGCCCTGCTCAAGAACCCGAAGCTGCTCATCCTCGACGAGCCGGCCAACGGCCTCGACCCGGGCGGCATCCGCGAGATGCGCACGCTGATGCGGACCCTCGCCGAATCCGGGATGACCGTGGTGCTGTCCAGCCACATCCTCGGCGAGATCCAGCTGATCTGTGACTCGGTCACCATCATCTCGCTGGGCCGGCGGGTCGCCTTCGGCCCGGTCGACGAGGTGCTCGCCCAGCACTCGTCCAGCGCGGTGCGGGTCCGGCTGGAGGCGGTCACCGACCTGCCGGCGGCCACCGAGGCGCTCACCCGGGCCGGGATCAAGGTCACCGGTGCGCCGGACCACCTCATGCTGGCCGGCGTCGACAAGCCCGCCGCGGTGACCCGCCTGCTCGCCGAGCAGGGTCTCTACGTCAGCGAGCTGGCCCCGATCGCCGTCGACCTGGAGAGCGTCTTCCTTGAACTGACCGCCACCGCGCCGGTACCCGGCCAGCACCGGCAGGTCGATGAGTCCACGATGGTCGGTGGCACGGGCCAGCCCGGTGCCGCCGCGGGAGGGTGGGGCGCGTGAGCCTCTACCGTACGGAGCTGCGCCGGCTGGCCAAGAGGCGCTTCTCCCGCTACATGTCACTGCTCGGTCTGCTGGTGCTGGCCGCGGTGGTGATCGGGGTCTTCTTCACCAATCAGAAGATCGACTCCACCCAGTACGCCCTGGCCGAGCGCAAGGCCGACCAACAGTACGAGCAGCAGGTCACCTGGAGCGCGCAGGAGCGGGCCAACTGCGAGCAGGCCAAGACGGCCGGCACGCCGAACGACGGCCGTTACCCGGACGACTGCTCGATGATCACGGCGCCGCCCAGGGAGTCGATCGAGGCACGCTGGTTCCTGCCCTCCACGTTCGACTTCCGCGAGACGTTCGACGAGACGCTCGTCCCGTTCGCGGCGATCCTCGCGCTGGTCGGGTTCGTGGTGGGAGCGTCGTTCGTCGGTGCCGAATGGAGCACCGGCGGCATGATGAACCTGCTGCTCTGGCGACCGAAACGGCTCACCGTCCTGCTCACCAAGCTGGCCGCGCTGCTCACCGGCACGCTGGCGGTGACGCTGCCCGCCGCGGTGCTCTGGTTCGCCGGGTTCTGGGCGGTCGCCAACCTCCGGGGCAGCACCGCGAAGATGACGTCCGGTGTCTGGCAGTCGTTCGCCCTCACCGGGTTGCGCGGTGTGGTGCTGGTGCTGGTCATCACCACCATCGGCTTCGCACTGGCCTCGCTGGGCCGGCACACCGCGATGGCCCTCGGCGGCGTGGTGGCGGTGATGGTCGTCGGCCAGTTCGGCCTGGGCATCCTGCTGTCGATGGCGAGCGTGCGGTTCGCCGAGGCGTGGCTGCTGCCCACGTACGCCCTGGCCTGGATGACCAAGAAGGTCACCCTGCAGGACTGGAATTCCTGCAACGCGACCTACTACGGCGAGTGCAAGCCGGCGACACTGGACATCACCTGGCAGCAGTCGTCGGTGCTGTTCTCCGTCGGGGTGGTGGTGATCGTCGGAGCGGCGCTCTGGGCGATGCGTCGGCGCGACATCTCCTGACCGACTCGACGCGATGCGGCCGGCCCGGCCGTCGGGTTCTCCCGGCGGCGCGGGGCCGGCCGCGTCGGCTGCTGCAACCCGGGTCGACCCTGGCTAGGCTGGGGTTCCCCGGTTGGCGTCGCCGGCCGGTCGCCCGCCCTGCGAGGAGCGCCATGCCCGCCGACGCCACCCCGGCCGCCCCCGAGCCGTCCACCGACGCTCGCCCGGCCGAAGGCGTGGCTCACGCCGGGCCGACCGTTCCGTCGCCCCGGCCGGCGCCGGCCGTCGAGGCCGCCGACGCGCCCGCACCAACGCTCGACGCCGACGAAGAGCCCGACACCGACGGTACGACGGCCGCCGCCGCGCCGCGGCCGAGCGTCGGGACCGCGCCCGGGCTGACCGAGCGGGAACGAGCCGTCCTCGCCTTCGAGCAGCAGTGGTGGCGGCATGCCGGGGCCAAGGAACAGGCCGTCCGGGACACCTTCGGGATCTCCTCGACCCGGTACTACCAACTGCTCAACGGACTGCTCGACAACCCGGCAGCGCTCGTCGCCGACCCCGTGCTGATCGGCCGGCTCCGCCGGCTGCGATCGTCGCGCGCCCGCAACCGCCGCCGCTGACCGCTGCCGGCGTCATCTCTTCTCGTACCCCTGAAGCCCGTTACCGATGGCGAAGAACGTCGGAGCCCACTCGCCAATGAAGATGCCCCACCGATCGGCCCTGGCCACGCCTGCCTTCTCCAGATGCCTGGAGAGAAACCAACTCGTGAACGACAGCCCGATGCTGACGAAGCCGGCCATGTACATGTGATCTGCCTTGAGCCCTGACTCGTGCAACCGCTTCAACATGCCGCGATCCCCCTGTCGCTATGGGCGGTTTCGTCCCCCGTACCCGAGGTCTGCTGCGCGGTCCGCCGGGACCGACTTGGTCTCCGCCCGGCCGCCCGGGAACTCCGGAGTCAACCGCTGCTGACGCTACCGTCCGGGTCGGCTCCGGGTCGGCTAGTTGACGCCATCGGTGCTGGTCCGGGCCGTTGTGCCGGGGTCAACCGCGCAGGTCGAAACGCCGCATGTCAACCGGCCCGGCGGGTAGGCGGGAGACGTTCCGGGGTCGCGTGCGCGACCGAGGACCCAGGAGGGGAGCGGAGCATGACGGCAACGAATCAGAGCCGGCCACCGGCCGGCGGCGGGCAGCAGGCCCGTCAGGAGGTCTCCCAGGTCGGTCAGCAGGCCGCGCAGGCCGGTGGCCAGGTCGCACACGCCGCGGCCGAGCAGGGCGGCCAGGTGGCCGCCGAGGCGCGGCGACAGGCCCGGGAGTTGACCGGTCAGGCAGGCGGACAACTTCGGGACCAGGCGCAGGCGCAGCAGCGGCGGGCCGCCGAAGGGCTGCGGGACCTCGGCCGGGAACTCGGCACGATGGCGGAACGGGATGGTGACTCCGGGCTGGCCGGTCAGGCGGTACGCCGGGCGGCCGACGCCGCCCAGCAGGCTGCGGGCTGGCTCGACGCGCGGGAACCCGGCGAGGTGCTCGACGACGTCCGCACGTACGCACGGCGCCACCCCGGGACCTTCCTGGCCGGCGCGGCGGTGGCCGGACTGCTGGTCGGCCGGCTCACCCGAGGCCTGACCGCTTCCGGCTCCGACGGCAGTGCGGGCGGCGGCAGTGCGGGCGGCAGTGCGGGCGGCGGCAGTGCGGGCGGTAGTGCGGGTGCGGCGGCCGAGCAGCCGTACACCGGGACGGCACGGGCGCAGAACGTCTCACCGGCCGGTCGAACCGAGCCGGACGTGCCCGGCAGGGTGGGCCCGTGAGCGCCCCGGAGAAGGAGCGGACCCAGGCCTCGGTCGGCGAGTTGCTGGGCGATGTCACCCGCGACCTCTCCACCCTGGTGCGCAAGGAGGTCGAGCTGGCCAAGGCCGAGGTTCGCGAGGAGGTGAGCCAGGTTGGCAAGGCCGGCGGCATGTTCGGCGCTGCCGGTCTGGCCGGGTTCCTGGCCGTGCTGTTCGTGTCGTACGCCGTGTGGTGGGGCCTGTCCAACGCGATGGACCAGGGCTGGGCGGCGCTGATCGTCGCGGTCCTCTGGGCCGCCGCGGCCGCAGGCCTCTTCCTCAATGCCCGGACCCAGATGCAGCGGGCACGTGCGGTGCTGCCGCGCACGAAACAGACGGCCCGGGACATCCCAGATGCCCTGCGAGGCCGGTGAACGAGTCGGGAGGGAGCAGGTCATGTCCAGTGATCCGGATCGGATCCGGCGGGAGATCGAGACCACCCGCGACGAGTTGAGTAGCAACGTCGACGAACTGACCGACCGGGTCAACCCGCGTCGGATCGCCAGCGACCGTGCCGTGCAGGCTCGCGGCGCGTTCGATCGAGCGAAGGAGAAGGTGATGGGCAGGTCGAGCCAATTGGGGCAGGGCACCCAGCAGAGGATGTCGCACGCGGCCGGTTCGGTACGTGACGAGACCCGGTCACTCGGGCAGCAGTCCCGGGAGCAGGCCCAGGGCAATCCGCTGGCAGCCGGCCTGGTCGCCTTTGGTGTCGGGCTGCTGGCTGCCTCGCTGGTCCCGCCGAGCGGGCGCGAGCGGCAACTCGCCGGCCGGGCCCGGACCATGGTGAGCGAGCACTCCGATGAGCTGCGCGCGCAGGCGAGTCAGGCCGGTAACCAGGTCCGGGACAACCTGCGGGAACCCGCGCAGCAGGCGGCGCAGTCGGTCCGGTCGAGCGCCACCCAGGGCGTGTCCGCGGTCCGGGAGCAGGGCCGGTCGGCGGCCGGTCAGGTCCAGGGACAGGCACATGCGGCAGCCGACGACCTCCGGCAGCGGTGATCCGGTCGGCACGACGGGGCCGGCGCCGGTGATGCGGGTGAGTTCCGCGTATGCGCCGGCCCCGGGCCGGCCGGTCAACGAGGACCTGGTCTTCCGGTTCGGCCCGCTGGTCGGCGTCCTGGACGGCGCCACGGTGCCGGAGGGCTTCGACACCGGCTGTGTGCACGGACCCGAGTGGTACGTGCGGCACCTGGCAGCCCGGCTCGGGGTTGCCGAGGCGGCACGCCCGGCGGCCAGGCTGACCAGCAACCTGGCCGCAGCCATCCTCGCCGTCCGGGCCGACCACGGCGGGCAGTGCGACCTGGACCACCCCGGCACCCCGTCCAGCACCGTCTGCCTGCTGCGGGACTGCGGCGATCAGGTGGACTACCTGGTGCTCTGCGACAGCCCTCTGGTGCTGGACGTCGGCGGCCAGGTCAGTGTGGTCACCGACGACCGGTTGGACGTGGCGATGGCCGAGCTGCGTCAGACGGTCGCCACGGTGCCGGCCGGCCCGGCGGACCGGCTCACCCGTTTCCGGCACGCGGTGGGCGTACAGCGGGAGCGGATGAACCGGACCCACGGCTACTGGGTGGCGGCGGCCGACCCGGACGCGGCCTTCCATGCGGTGACCGGGACGCTGCCCCGGAGCGGTCCGACCGCGCTGCGCCGGGCGGCGCTGCTCAGCGACGGCGCGTCCAGCGCGGTCGAGCAGTTCGGGCTGACCGACTGGGCCGGGCTGCTGGACCTGCTGAGCGCGGCCGGGCCGACCGCGCTGCTCGACCACGTCCGGAACGCCGAGCGCGACCACCCCGACCGGCTACGCCGACACAAGCCAACCGACGACGCCTCGGTGGTGTTCTGCGAGTTCGCGCCGACGGCCTGAGCACTCGTCGACCCGACCGGGTGACAACGGAGCGTGATGAGGAACACTCGGGCCGCCCGACCGGGCGGTACCGGTGGCCGGACCGCCAGTGGATGCCGAACGGGGTGGACTTCGGCCGATGGGGCCGGCAGACTGCGGCACGTGGCGGGTGCGGTCCGGCTGGAGCCGGTGGACGAGAGGAACCTGGAGCCGTTGCTCTCCGTAGCGGCTGCCGAGGCGGAGCCGGGTGACGTGATGCCTCCGGTCGAGGCACCCGCCGGCTGGTCGCTCGCCCGCCGGGAGGCGTTCCGGGAGTTCCATCGGGCCAGCTTCAAAGGTCTGGACGGCCCGACCCGCTCGCAGATGTACGCGATCCTCGTCGGTGGCGAGGTCGTCGGCATGGTCCGGATGACGCGCTGTGACGAGCCCGGCACGGTGGAGACCGGAATGTGGCTCGGCCGCTCGGCACGCGGCCAGGGGGTCGGCGCGGCCGCCCTGCGGGAGCTGCTGAACGCAGCTGCCCGGGTGGGGATGCGGGCCGTGGTGGCCGAGACGACCCGGGACAACATCGGTGCGGTCACCGTGCTGGAGAAGTGCGGTGCGAAGCTGCGCGAGGACGGCGGCAAGGTGTACGCCGAGATCTGCCTCGATTCGACGCCCCCGGCCCTCTGAGGCGGTTGGCCGAGTCGGCCGGCGGCGACCCGGTGGGGATCGCCACCGACCGTCGGGATCAGGCCGGAACCCGGACGATGTCGTAGTCGACGTCCGGGCCGGGCTCCACGTCGAACCGGCCGTTCACCACGTACAGCGCCGAGCCGAGCAGGTCACCGGTCGCGGGCACCCGCAGCTGCGGGCCGGTGATCTCCCGCTGGACGACCCCCGCGGTGTACGAGGCGTTCAGTCGGACCACCGCGATGACGCTGGTCAGGTTGCGGATCACGTAGAGGGTTCGCCCGCGCAGCACCAGCCCGTCGGCCCGCTCCACGGAGTAGCCACCGAGGTCCACGAGCCGGCTGCCGCCGGTACGCGGGTCGATGCGTACCAGCCGGCCGGGCAGCATCTGCGCGACCAGCAGATCACCGTCCGGCAGCGCCACGATCCCGTTGTGGTACGCGTCCGGCGTCGCGGCCGGTCCGGTGAGCGGCAGTACCCGGAAGCTGGTGGCGGACGGCAGTCGGCCACCCGGGCCGAGCGGCACCACGTACAGCACCTGCAGCGCGGAGTCGGTGAAGTAGACCGCTCGCTTGGTGATCACCAGGTCGTTGACGAAGCTGCCCGGCTCGGCGGTGAACTGGTAGTGGGCGAGTTGGGCGCCGGTGCCGGCGTCGTACACGCTGGCACCGCCGCCGGAGAAGTCGGCGGTCCACAGCCGGCCCTGCTCGTCGACCTTGAGGCCGGCCTTGTCCTTGCCCGGCACGCCCGGGATCAGCACCGAGCCGCGCCCGGTCCGTAAGTCACCACGCCACACCGCACCGTCCAATTTGGACCCAACGAACACGGTGGTGCCCCGGCCGATGGTCAGCCCCTCCGGGGTGAACCCGTCGGGCAGGGCGATCCGGGCCGGAAACGGCGCCGTCCGATGGGCCGCGGCCGGCGACCCGATCGTGCTGATGGTGGCCGCCGCCACCAGGGGTACGAAGAGAAGAGAGAGCAGCTTGCGCAAGGAACACCGCCTGACGTCTTCGTGGATCTCTCCACTGAGGAATCTGACGTCGTAGGAACCTCCTGGGCCGGCGGAATGGTTGGCGGCTCAGCCGAGACTGACGATCACCATTCGGTCACGACCGGTCAGCGGCGTACCCGGCCAGCCAGGCGACCTGGGCCGGATCCAGCGACGGACGAACCCGGGCCCGCGCCGTGGCGACGTGCGCTGCGGTGATCGTGGCGGCGGTCAGCGACTCACGCATCGCGGCCAGCGCCGCCTCCCGGACCAGCGCCGCGCAGTCCGCCGCGGAGAAGCCGGTCAGCTCCCCGCCGAGCGCGGCCAGGTCGACGTCCGGAGCCAACGGCACCTGCCGGGACGCGGCCCGCAGGATCTCCGACCGTCCGGCACCGTCCGGCGGCGGCACGTAGACCAGCCGTTCCAGCCGACCCGGCCGCAACAGCGCCGGATCGACCAGGTCGGGGCGGTTGGTCGCGCCGACCACCACCACGTTGCGCAGCGCCTCCACGCCGTCCAACTCGGTGAGCACCGCCGCGACCACCCGATCGGTGGTGCCCCCGTCGGTGGCCTGGCCGCGGACCGGAGCCAGCGCGTCCACCTCGTCCAGGAAGATCAGGGTCGGAGCCGCCTCCCGGGCCCGGCGGAACAGCTCACGGACCGCCCGTTCGCTCTCGCCCACCCACTTGGAGAGCAGCTCAGCGCCCTTCACCGAGAGCACGTTCGCCCTGCCCGAGCCGGCGAGCGCGGTGACCAGGTAGGTCTTGCCGCAGCCCGGCGGCCCATAGAGCAGCACGCCGCGCGGCGGCTGCACACCGAGCCGGGCGAAGGTGTCCGGGTAGGTCAGCGGCCACAACACCGACTCGGTCAACGTCTGTTTGACCTCGACCAGGTCACCCACGTCATCCATGGTCACCGAGGCCAGCTCCAGGGTGGACGCGGCCATCGTGGTCGGCCGGACCACCTCCAGGGCGGCGGTGAAGTCGGCCATCGACACGGTCGGTGTCTCGGCCGACTTCTGCCGCAGGGCCGCGCGTACCCCGGCCTCGCGCACCAGCGCCGCCAGGTCCGCCGCGACGAACCCGGGCGTACGCCCGGCGACCTCGTCCAGTCGGACGTCGTCGGCCAGCGGCACCTGCCGGGTCAGCACGGTGAGCTGTTCGCGGCGCAGTGCCGGGTCGGGCAGCGGGATGCTGATCCGCAGCGACAGCAGGTCCGGCGCGCGCAGTGCCGGGTCCACCGCTTCCGGTCGGCCGGTGGTGCAGACCACGGCGGCGCCGGCGCGGACGGTTTCGGCGAGCACCTGGCGGAACACCGTCGCCACCGGGCCGGGCTCGTCCGCCGGGGCGAGCGCCTCCACGTCGGTGACCAGCAGCACCGCCGGCCCATCGGCGCGTACCGCCGTCGACACCGCGCGCAGCCGCTCGGCGGCGGCCTGGTTGGCGAGCGCGGCCACCTCGGGTGCCCAGAGCGGGTGGACGCGGGCACCAACCCGGGCTGCGACGGCCCGGACCAGCGCCGACTTCCCGGAGCCGGCCGGCCCGCCGAGCAGTACCCCGAGCGAGATGGTGGTGCCGAGCCGGCCCAGCACCTCCCGGTGGTGAAAGCCGAGGTCGAGCAGTTCGGTCAGCTCCTCGGCCTGGGCCCGTAGTCCGGGCAGCTCGTCCACGTCGGGAGCGTCGGAAGCGGTAGAAGCATCGGGACTGGCGGGAGTGGCCTCGGCCGGCTCGGTGGTCGTGTCGGAGCGGCCCGGTCGAGCCGCGGCCGGGCCGGGGGCGGCACCGTGGGTCGCCGGACCGTGCTCCCAACCGACCAGCGTGTCCATGGTGACCAGCGCACCGGCGGCCGGCTCGACCGTGACCACGCTGAGCAGGGTGCTGGTCCAGGCGAACCCGACCGTGTTGGCGAGACTACGGCGGGCCGCCTCGACCAGGCTGCGCACCGAGGCGTCCGGCAGCACATCCTGCGGCAACAGCGACACGTCATCCCCGGCGGTCACCACCTTGCCCAACAGGGCGAGCCGGAGCATCTCCGGACTGACCGCCGCGACCACCGCCACCGGCCCGGCCAGGGCGACCCGACCCGCCGGAACCAGCGCCGCCGGGGTCACCCGTACCTGACCGCCATCGCGGAGGCCGAGGTTGCCCAGCGTGAGGTCGTCGGCGTACAGCAGGGCGCTGCTCGCGTCCGGCCCGGCCGCCGCCACGATCCCGGCCGTCTCGCGCCGACCGGCGAGCCGGACCGGGTCGCCGGGGCGCAGCCCGAGCGCGGTCAGCGCCTCCGGGTGCAGCCGCACGATGCCCCGTCGGGCGTCCAGCGCGGCCGGCCGCAAGCTCGCGGTCAGGGTCAGATCGGGTTGCGCCACCGCCCGACCGTAGCCGTCAGCCGCCAGCGCCGCCGGTCAGCGCCGCGGATCCAACTCGTTCAACAGTGACGGGTCCCGCCGGATCAGCTCGGCGAGGCGGGCCGCCGGATCCGGGGTCAACCCGCCCGGTCCGGGTACCCAGGCCGGCACCGTCCGGCCGGACAGCGGCCACGACGGCGGGGGCGCCACCGGTGCCGGTGGCGGCTCCGGACCGATCCTGACGTCGGTGCCGTCCCAGAAGATCCGCAGCGGGTACGTCCGCCCGTCATACTCGGCGCGGACCGTCACCGCCAGCTCAGGATGGGCGCTGACGACCTCGCGGACCGCCTCGGCCACCGCCTCGACCGGCCCCCACCCGGCCATCTCGCCGGGTGTTTCCCGTCCCGCGTGCCGGGGGTCGTGCCGGGCCGGCCCGACGTTGCGGGTGTCGGTGCGGCCGGTACCGGGGCGGGCTGTCTGATCGGCCGGAGCCGGTAATGGTGCGGTGTCGTCGCGGTCGGTGGTCCGCCGGCGTCGCGCCTCCTCGCGCCGCGCCAGCCGGGCCAGCGTCTCGTCCAGGTCGCCCCTCATCGGATCACCCCTTCCCGCCACTGGCCGGAGCCGGTCGGCTCAGGCCCTCCTGTCCCGGGTGGCCCGGTCCAACGCCCGGTCCAGGACGACCAGGAGGGCGTCCCGCACCGAGAGCCGATCCCGGGCGTCGAACTGCACCAGGGGCACATGGTCACCGATGGCCAGCGCCCACCGGATCTCGCCGAGTTCCAGGGCCAGCCGCCCGTCGAAGGCGTTGACCCCGACCACGAACGGCAGCCCGGCCCGCTCGAAGAAGTCGATCGCCGGAAAGCAGTCGTCCAGCCGGGAGCTGTCGACCACCACGAGCGCGCCGAGCGCACCCCGGGCCAGGTCCTCCCACATGAAGCCGAACCGGGCCTGCCCCGGAGTGCCGAACAGGTAGAGCTTCAGACTCCGGTCGATGGTCACGCAACCGAAGTCCATCGCGACCGTGGTGGTGGTCTTCGTCGACCTGGCCCCCGGGTCGTCCACGCCGATGCCGGCGCTGGTCATCTCGGCCTCGGTGGTCAGCGGCGCGATCTCCGAGATCGCCCCGACCGTGGTGGTCTTGCCGACGCCGAACCCGCCGGCAATCAGGATCTTGACGGGGATCGGTGGTGCGGCCGGCGACCGTTCCGCCGGCGGCGTCGACCCTGCGCCGACCGGCGGCCGGTACGGCGGCGGTGGCGGTGGCGGCGCGACCGGCTGCCCGGCACGCCCGGGCGTGGGACCGGTGCCCGGCGACGTGCCGTAGCGGGCCGCGGCGCTGTTGCCGGCGAGCCCCCCGAGCGGGGCGACCGGCCATTCAGGAGATCGCACGGAGTCCATCAATCACTCGCAGGATGAGGTTGGGGTCATAGGCGGCGGCGTCGGCGTCGGTGACGTGCACGTCCAGGTGCCCGGCGGCACGCAGGTCGCAGACCAGGACCCGGGTCACGCCGAAGTGCAGCCGGGTCCGGGCCGAGAGCTCGGCCACCGAGATCGGCTCGGTGCAGAGCGCGATGATCGCCTGGAGCTCGGGCGCCAGCAGCGCGGCCGGCGCACCGGTCCATCGGCTGCCGTCCGGACGGGCGGTCACCTGCGTCTCCAACCCGATCGCCGGATCCGTGCCGGTCACCCGGCCCGAGGTGAGCACGAACGGCCGGGGGCCGGACGGCCCGCCGCCGTCCGGCTCCGACTCGGGCGGCACCGGTGTCGCCGGTACGCCGCCGCCAGTCGTGGACGGCGTACGCAGGTACGGGCGGATCCGAGCCCCGGGTTCCGGGTCCGGATCCTCGCCGGCGACGTCGGGGGTCATTGCTGGACGGCGTTCTTCAGCTCGACGATCAGCCGTGGAGTGAGGGCGCCACCGGCGCGTCCGGCGAAGAGCGTCATCTCGTACGCGACGGTGCCCAGGTTGGCCGACCGGTCGGCGACCACCCCGAGCACGGAACCGCTGCTGATGGCACTGATCAGTAGGTAGCCGTCGGCCATGTCGACGATCACCCGGTTCAGGCCGCCGAGCGCGTACCAGCTGGCCGCGCCGCCGGCGAGGCTGGTCATGCCGGAGACCACGGCGGCCAACCGCTCCGCGTTGGACCGGTCCTTGATCGCCGACATGGCCATCAGCAGCCCGTCCGAGGAGACCGCGATCGCCTCCAGTACCCCGGCGGTGCTGGAGGTGAAGGAGTCCAGGAGCCAGTTGAACGTGCGGGCCTCCGGGCTGAGGTCGCCGGTGGGGCCGGACGGGCTCTGGTCGACGTTGTCGTGCAGGAAGGGGCTGGTCACCGTGATGATCCTTCTTCGTTCCGGCGGTCGGGGCTGACTTCGCGGAGGGCGCGGGCGACGCCCGCCTCGTATTCGGTGATGAGGTCGCGGACCTCGGCCGGGTCGCCGAGGTGCGGGCTGGCGGGCTGGCCGGGCGGGGCGACGGTGAGATTCGCCCCGGGGACCCGGCGACTCAGCCGGGGTCGGCCCTGCGTGCCCCCGGCGCTGTTGGCGTTGGCCACCGCGGGGCCGAGCCCGCCCGGCGTGGCGGGCAGGTCGACCGTCAGGCTCGGGTCGAGCATCGGCTCGGCGCTGGACGGCGGGTCGACGACGGTCCGCATCGACCAGTGCCCGACCGGGCGGCCGGGTGCCGTCGGCGAGTCCAGTTCCGCCCGGCGTACGCCGGCCTGGAACGCCTCGACCAGCGCGCGGGCGGCGGCCGGGTCGGCGCTGGTGGCGTCCACCGGCCCGACCGGTGTGGCGGTGACGTGCAGGCTGGCGCCCGGTACCCGTTGCCGGACCGGTGGGCCGGGGGTGGCGATGCCGGCACCGGCGATGCCCGGTCCGGCGCCGGGTGCCCCGCGACCAGGTCGGCGCGGGAGGCCGGATTCGGTGGCCGGGAGATCGGGCGCGGCGAACGGCGGAGTGGCGGCGGCCGGAGTGCTGATCTCCGGGCCGGCAGTCCCGGTGCCGAACGCGTCCCAGGACTCGGCGGACTCCAGGCTACGGGTGGCCCGGCTGAGCAGGTCCGAGGCGAAGCCGGCGGGGGTGGCCGTGGCGGCGAGGGATCGCGTACCCCGGGCGGGTTCGAGGACGGCCGGCGGACGCCGGTCCGGTACGGCGGCCCGGGCCACGGCGGCACCCGCCCGGTCCGCGCGGCGTACCACCAGCGACGCCGGTGGGATCTCCAGCTGGGCGGTCACGCCGCCGCCGGTGGTGGCGGCCAGACTCGCCGCCCAGCCGTGCCGGCGGGCCAACCGGCCCACCACGAAGAGGCCGAGCACCTCGGTCGGCGCCAGGTCGAGGCGTTCCCGCCGGGTGAACCGGGCGTTCTCCTCGGTCAACCGTTGCTCGGTCATGCCGATGCCGTGGTCCGTCACGGTGATCCGGGCGCCGAGCCCGACGACCTCACCGGTCACCAGCACCCGGGTGTGCGGCGGCGAGAAGACGGTGGCGTTCTCCATCAGCTCGGCCAGCGCCAACACGAGGTCACCGACCACCGCCGGTGCGGCCGAGATACCCGTCGGCACCTGCACGTCCACCCGGGTGTAGTCCTCGATCTCGCCGAGCGCCAGGCGGACCACGTCGGACAGCGGCACCGGCGCGGTGTGCGCGTCGGCCCCGGCCGAACCGGACAGCACCACCAGGCTGCCGGCGTTGCGGCGCAGTCGGCTGGAGATGTGGTCGAGCCGGTACAGGTGCTCCAACCGGCCAGGGTCGGCCTCCTGCTGCTCCAGTCGGTCGATCAGCGCGATCTGCCGGCCCACCAGATTCTGGGTACGGCGTCCGACGTGCCCGAACATCTGCGCCACGTTGCGCCGGCCGGCGACCTGCCGCTCGACCAGCTGGGCCGCCGTGCTCTGCACCCGGTCGAAGGCGCGGGCCAGGTCGCCGATCTCGTCGCTGGCCCGGATGTCCACCGGGTCCAGCCGGACCGGCTGGGCGGTCTCCGCCTCGTCGTCGGCGACCCGGACCAGTTCCGCTTCGGCGACCCGGGCGACCCGGTCCGCGGAGCGGGTGAGTCGGGTCAACGGCCGGGACACCGTCTGGGCGACCGCCGCGCTGAGCAGCACCACCAGCGCCAGGATGACGGTTGCCCCGCTACCCACCAGGTACGCGGCGGTGAGTGCCCGCCGCTGCTCGGCGGTCACCTCGGCGAGTACGTCGGCGACCAGCTTCTTCTCCACGAACTGGCCGAGCCGGATCATCGAGCGGACGGAGGGGAAGAGCGCCTCCATCGGCACGTCCCGGATCGCGCCCGCCGGATCCCGGCTGCTGGTGATCAGGAAGTCGGAACTGGTACGGGCGGCCACGGCCACGTCGTTGAGCTGCGCGACCTTCAACTGTTCGGGTGTGATCAGGCTGCGGAACCGCTGGTTGTCCACCTGGAGGGCGGCGATGCAGGCCACGTACCGGGCGCTGGCCTGCGGGCTGTCGGTCGCCTTGACCAGCACGATCAGGGTGGCGCAGGCGCCCAGCCCCTCGTCGGCGCGCAGCAGCCCGTCCAGGGCCAGCACCTGACGGCCCGGCAGGGTGTCGGTGTTCACGCTGAACGCCAGCCGCAGCGACTCGATGATCCCCTTGTTGACCGGGCCGAACGCGTCGATCACCTGCACCGGGCTCACGGCCCGGGACAGTACGGCGGTTCGCATGTCGATGAGGCTGGACACCCCGTCCAGGGCGTGATCCACCCGATCGGTCAGCGCGTCGCTGCCCTCGGCCCGCAGATCGGCCACCCGGTCGTCGACGTCGGTGGTCTTGCGGACCAGCTCGCCACGGTCCACCCGGCCGAGCAGGAAGCCGACCGAGAGGATGCGCTCCTGCTGGAGGTCCTGAACCAGGCTGCCGACCCGGCTGGCGACCCGTACCCGTTCGGCGATGTCGTCGGCGCGCTGCGCCGCGGCCACCCGTTCGAGCACCGCGGGCACGGCGAGGCCGACCATGCTGAGCAGGGGGATCACCACGAGCAGTGCCAGCTTGCCGCGGATCCGGAGCCTACCGAGCAGCATCGAAGGACCCCCACTGGGCGGATTCCGCTTCCGGCGCCGCGCCGATGGGTTGCAGCGGCCGCGGGTCGTAGCTCGTTGGTTGCCAGGGGTCGCCCGGCGGTCGGGTGTCGGAGTTTTCCGTGGGTGGTGCGGGCATGGCGGCCCGGCGGTGGGCCCGACGGCTGGCGGCGATCAGCAGCGCGGCGAGCCAGCCCAGCAGCAGCACGGCGGCCGCCCCCGCCCCGGTGGTCACCCAGCGGTCCCGGTCGATCCCGTCGATCCGCTCGGCCAGCAGGGCGTCCAGCTCGCTGAGGATGACCGGCTGGAGCTGCCGGGCGGCGGCCTGCGTGTTGAGTCGGGCGGCGGCCAGCTGACCCGGGTCCACCGTGCCGGTCGCGGGGGCCGGGGCCGAGTACGCGGCCAGCGCCTCCACCGAGCGCTGGTAGGTGTCCAGCGGGGTCAGCACGTTCGCGCCCAGGTCGGTGCTCTCCGAGCTGTCCACGGCGGAGCGCAGGTTGTCCACCACGTCGGTGGCGGGCGCCAGGGCGGCCACCCGGAGGCTGCTCAGCTCGATCAGGCTGCGGGTCCGCTCGGCAGCCGGCCGCCCTGCGGCGAGCGTGACCAGGTCGGCGAGCCGGCCGGCGGACACCACCGCCTCGGGCAGTTCCTCGCCGGCGCTGTCCTGCAGGAAGAAGGAGTCCGCGCCCGCGTCGCGTACCAGCCCGGAGCTCTCCCGGACCTTGCGGTGCAGGGCCAGCAGCAGGTCGGTGACCTCGCCGTACGCCGTGTAGGCGGATTCCGGGTCGGTGGGACGGCGGTCGCGCAGCGCCTCCAGCTTGGCCCGTAGCCCGGCCCAGCGCTCCTGGCTGCGTAGGTCGCTGCCGATCCGGGAGTCCACCGCGGCGGCCTCCTCGACCGCGCGGGTCAGCGCCTCCCCGGAGGCGGGGCGGCCGCTCACCGCGGCGGACTGGGCGTCCACCAGCGCGTCGGTGACCGGCGCGAGGGCGCGGAGGTACTGCACGCCCAGCCGTTCCCGGGCGGCCAGGTCCCGGTCGTCGCCGCTCTGCCGCCAGGTCTGCGCGAAGAGCAGGCAGACCGGTGCCAGCAGCGCGACGACGAGCAGCAGCGGCAGCAGCCGGCCCAGCACGGACGTCCGTCGACGGACCCGCGGCGCGGGGACTGTCATGGTGTGTCTCCTCCGGCGTCGGGCGGGGGGTCGGCACGGTGGCGGGTTCGCCGACGGGTCCCGTGCACCGGACCGGAAAACTAACCGAACCTCCGCAGGTCGTTCGGCTGTCGGTGAGTCAGGTTTGCGTCAGTTCGAGCGATGTCACCGATCGTCCGGCTTTTCTGCACGCTGAGTTCCGCCGGTGGGTCTGACATGGAGGGATCGAGGGGGATATCCGCCGAAGATCGGAATTTACGGGATCCGAAGTCAACTCACTGGGCCGCGCCGGACGCTACGCGGTCGCACCCCACCCGGTCGCCGAACGGAGCAACCGGACGAACGTACGGCGGATCTCAGCCAATGCTCAGACTGTGGGCCGTACCGTGTGCCGCATGAGATCGCCCTCGCCGGCCGCGTGGTTCCGGCGTGCCCTGCCCACCCGCCGCCGCGTGATCGCCGCGACGGCCGGCGTTGTGCTGCTGGCAGCCGCCGTGACCTGGGCGGTCTGGCCGCAGGGGTCGGGCGTCCGCACCGAGACCGCGATGCTCACCGTCCGCTCCGGCCCGGCCGGCGACCAGCCGGTGAGCCTGGACACCACCTTCTACCTGCCGTCCGACGCGTCGTCCGGTCGCAGGGTGCCGGCGGTGCTGTTGGCGCACGGGTTCGGCGGCACCAAGGAGTCGGTGCGGTCGGACGCGAAGGAGTTCGCCGCGCGTGGGTACGCGGTGCTCACCTGGACCGCCCGGGGCTTCGGCCGCAGCGGTGGCGAGATCCACCTGGACAGCCCGGACTACGAGGTGCGCGACGCGTCGCGGCTGCTCGACTGGCTGGCCGCCCGGCCGGAGGTGCGCACCGACGCCTCGGGTGATCCCAAGGTCGGCGTGGTCGGCGGCTCGTACGGCGGGGCATTGGCGCTGCTACTGGCCGCCCAGGACCCCCGGGTGGACGCGATCGTCCCGATGATCACGTGGAACGACCTGCCCCGGGCGTTCCTGCCCGAGAGCACCGGCGCAGCGCCGACCGAGGGCGTGTTCAAGAAGGGCTGGGCGGGTCTCTTCTTCGGTGGGGGCGGCAACACGGGCACCGGTCCCGGTGTCGGCGCCCCGACCGGCACCGCCTCCGCCGGCATCGTGTCCGCCGGCACCGCCGACCCGTCCTGCGGCCGGTTCGCCGCCGACGTGTGCGCCGCGTACCTGCGGATCGCCACCGCCGGCCGTGCCGACCAGGCCGCCGTGGACCTGCTGCGCCGGTCCAGTCCGGCCGGCGTACTGGACCGGATCAAGGCGCCCACCCTGCTGGTGCAGGGCGAGGCGGACACCCTCTTCCCGCTCGGCGAGGCGGACGCCAACGCGCGCGGCATCGCCGCCACCGGCACCCCGGTACGGGTCGCCTGGTTCACCGGCGGCCACGACGGCGGCACCGGCCCCCGCTCGGACGAGGACCGGGTGAAGTTCCTGACCGTCCAGTGGCTCGACCACTACGTCAAGGGTCAGGGCGACGCGCCCGGCGACGACTTCACCTGGTCGCGGATCGCCGGCTTCGACGCGCTCGACCGGGGTCTGGTCGCCACCGGCTTCCGCAGGGCCGACTACCCGGGCCTGACCGGCAGTGCCCGCCGGGAGGTCACGGTCGCCGGGCCGGCTCAGCCGATCGCGAACCCGCCGAACGGCAGCCCCGCCGCCATCTCCTCGGTGCCGTTCGCCGGCGGGTTCGCCTCCCTGCTGGACGGCGTGGCCGGCGACGTGCCCGGTCAGCACGCCCGGTTCGAGTCAGCGCCGTTGACCGAGGCGGTGGACGTCGCGGGTGCCCCCACCGTCACCCTGCGCGCCGCGTCACCGACCGGCGAGGCTGTGCTCTTCGCGAAGCTCTACGACGTCGACCCGGACGGCGCGGCGACGCTGCCGAACGGGCTGGTCGCCCCGGTCCGGCTCACCGGCCTGCCGCAGCGGGTGCAGGATGCCCGCCCGGTCACCGTGACGCTGCCCGGGATCGTCCGCCGGGTCGAGGCCGGCCACCGGCTGCGCCTGGTCGTGGCCAGCTCCGACCAGGCGTACACCACGCCGGCCCAGCCCACCGTCTACACGGTGGCGGCGGACGGCGCGGTCAGCCTGCCCACGGTCACCGGCGAGCCGATCCCCACCGCGGCGACCGTCTGGCGCTGGGTGCTCGCCGGCCTGCTCGCCGCCATCGCGATCGGCCTCGTCGTGGTCGTGGCCGTGGTCCGCCGCCGGCACCGCCGGCAGGATCGTTCCGTGCATCCGGAGTACGCGGGCACGCCGCTGGCCGTGCGCCGACTGCGCAAGGAGTACGCGGACGGCTTCGTCGCGGTGTCCAACGTGGACTTCGAGGTGCACCCCGGTCAGGTGGTGGGTCTGCTCGGGCCGAACGGCGCCGGCAAGACCACCACCCTGCGGGTGCTGATGGGCCTGACCCAGCCGACCGCGGGGGAGATCTACGTCTTCGGCCGCCGGCTGGTACCCGGCTCGCCGGTGCTCTCCCGGATCGGGGCGCTGGTGGAGGGGCCCGGTTTCCTGCCGCACCTGTCCGGCCTGGAGAACCTCCGGGCGTACTGGCGGGCCACCGGCCGACCAGCCGCCGACGCCCACTTCGACGAGGCCCTGGAGATCGCCGGGCTCGGCGACTCGGTGCACCGGAAGATCAAGAACTACAGCCACGGGATGCGCCAGCGGCTGGCCATCGCCCAGGCCATGCTCGGCCTGCCGGAGCTGCTGGTGCTGGACGAACCGACCGACGGGCTCGACCCGCCGCAGATCGCCGAGATGCGCCGGGTGCTCCAGCGGTACGCCACGGACGGACGGGCGGTGCTGGTCTCCAGCCACCTGCTGGCCGAGGTGGAGCAGACCTGCACGCACGCGGTGGTGGTCAACAAGGGCCGGATCGTGGCGTCCGGGCCGGTGGAGGAGATCGTGGGCGAGTCGCCGAGCGTGCTCTTCGACGTCACCGACCCGGTGGCCGCGCGGGCGGTGCTGGACCGGCTGCACGGCGTCCGGGTGCTGCCGGAGAGCGACGGGCAGTTGGTGGTCGACACCAACGGCACGGCCCGCAGCGAGGTGGTGGCCGAGCTGGTACGCGCCGGCATCGGGGTGGACCGGGTGGTGCCCCGGCGGCGTCTGGAGGACGCGTTCCTCGCCCTGGTGGGCGACAACTCTCGGGGAAGCGGTGACCGCTGATGGCTGGCTCTTCTGTCGAGACGCCGATGGGCGTCACCGACCCGGCCGGCGCGGCCCGGGGCTACCGACCGTCAGCGACCATGCCGTTCGGCGCGGAGTTCCGGCGGCAGGCGTCCCGGCGGCGGACCCAGCTGGCGCTCGGGTTCATGGTGCTGCTGCCGCTGATCATCCTGATCGCCTTCCAGTTCAACTCCGGTGGCGACGACGACAACGGCAACAACGAGTTCGCCAGCCTGGTCGACCTGGCCACCTCCGGCGGGCTCAACTTCACGCTGTTCGCCATCTTCGTGTCGGCGTCGTTCCTGCTGGTCGTGGTCGTCGCGCTGTTCTGCGGCGACACGGTGGCCAGCGAGGCGAGCTGGGGCAGCCTGCGCTACCTGTTGGCGATCCCGGTGCCCCGGGCCCGGCTGCTCACCGTGAAACTGGTGGTCGCGCTCGCGTACTCGGGGCTGGCCCTGGTGTTGCTCGCCGGCACCGCACTGGCCGCCGGCACCCTGCGGTACGGCTGGTCGCCGCTGCGCAGCACGGTCGCCGCCGAGCTGGAGCCGACCGAGGGGCTGCTCCGACTGCTGGCCGTGCTCGGCTACCTGGCGGTCGTACTCCTGGTGGTGGCCGGGCTGGCGTTCCTGTTGTCGGTGACCACGGACGCCGCGCTGGGCGCGGTCGGCGGCGCGGTGTTGCTGTGGATCCTGTCCAGCATCCTGGACCAGATCACCGCCCTCGGCGCGCTGCGCGACTTCCTGCCGACCCATTTCAGCACCGCCTGGCTGGGGCTGCTCTCCACTCCGGTGCAGACCGACGACGTGGTACGCGGCTGCATCTCGGCGATCAGCTACGCCACGCTGTTCTGGGGACTGGCCTTCTGGCGCTTCACCCGCAAGGACGTCACCAGCTGAAGGACGGGCACCTCGGTGCCGCCCCATCGCGCTTCGGCCGGGACAATGTCGGTGGCGCTACCGTCGCACGATGGCTGCCAGGGCCTACGTGGCACCGTCTGGCGATCCTTCGCCGAGTCGGCGGTCGCGGCGCTCGATCTCCAGGAGGTCAGTCAGGTCCTGCTCCTCCTGATGACGCGCCTCCTGCGCCTGCTTCACACGTCGCCGCTGGTCGTAGTCGGCGTACACCTGCCCGACCCGCGCCTCGGCGGCAGTGGCCGAGACCCCACCGGGGCCGCCCAACACCTGCCGTTCGTTGAAGGTCAGGAACGCGTCGGCACGCTGGACCCACTCCGCCATGAGGATCTGCTGACGGCGGCGTGCCCGATCTTCGGCGAAGTCGAGGAACATCGTCGTCAGGCGGTTCAGCTCGCTGATCTCGTCTGCGGTCAGGTAGTTCTTGGAGATGGTGACGTCCGCCTTGCGTACCTGCGGGCCGCGCCAACTGGTCAAACCCATGGTCGGCGATCCCGCGTCGGCCCGCTTCACCATCAGCTCGCCAGCGGTTTGGCCCGTGACCGCGTAGAGCAGCTTGTTCTGAATGGTGGCGAAGAACGTCTTGGCGGTGTCGCTGGTGCCGGAGTAGTCGGCGCTGGTGGTGGCGAAGATGTCGCGGACCTTCTGGTAGAAGCGCTTCTCCGATGCGCGGATGTCGCGGATGCGTTCGAGTAGCTCATCGAAGTAGTCCGCAGCCGCGACATCCTTCAGTCGCTCATCCTGCATGGCGAAGCCCTTGACCAGGTACTCCGCCAGTACGGTCGTTGCCCACTGACGAAACTGCACCGCGCGGGGAGTGGTTACCCGATAGCCGACGGCCAAGACCATGTCCAGGTTGTAGACCTTGACTTCGCGTCGCACCTGTCGCGTGCCCTCGGTGCGAACCATCAACTCAGAGTTGATAGTTGCCTCGGTCACCTCTTCGTCGGCCAGCACCCGGAACACGATCTGCCCGATGTTCTGCACGGAGGTGCCGTACAACTCCGCCATCTGTGCCTGTGTCAGCCAGATCGTCCCCTTGGTTGCCCGCAGTTGGACTACCGAACCGCCGTCGTCGGCGCGGTAGAGGATCAGTTCGGCAGCAGGATCAGTCACCGCGCTCCCTCATGCTGTTGCTGCCGGGACATTTCTCGGCAACCCGACCGGCTCACCGCCGCCCGCCGTACGGCATTGTTTCTGGCCGGCTGCCCCGGTTCCAGCACTGAGCTGTCCTCGCGTCGCGTGTTGGGCGAGATGGACGGCCAATGTTCTGGGGGCTGGCGCGTTCTGGCGCTTCACCCGCAAGGGCGTGACCTCATAGCCGACCGTCGGGCGGGCTGGTCGTCGACGGTGGCGCGCTCGGCACCGGAGGCGGGGCGGGCTGCGTCGGCACCGGCGCGGCCGGGTCGGCCTTCTGCCAGGCACTGACGCCGATCCGGCCGGTGGTGCCCAGGTCGATCGGGCCGTCCGGGTCGACCTCGGTGGCCGGTTGCCCGGCGACGGGGGCGACCAGCAGGAACTCCCCGTTGCTGGCCGGCGCGGTCGCTTCGGTGACCAGGTTGCGCCAGAGCACCGCGGCGGTCGCCCGCTCACCCGTCTGCAGCGTGACTGGCCGAGGCGGCTGGTCGAAGCCCGAGGTGATCTCCTTCGCCCCGTTCACCACCCGCAGCATGATCGGCTCGCGCTGCTCGTCCAGCACGCGCAGCGCCGGGTAACCGTTGAGCTGGTACGGGCGTTCGCCGCAGTTGACCAGCTCCAGGCCCAGGGCGCGTAGGCCCATGGCGGCGTCCGACCCGGTCGACGTGATCCGTACGCCCGACTCCGGGCACGCGGCCGGCTGGCTGACCGACGTGGACGGCACCGGGCTGACCCCGTCCGGCGGGCCGTCGTCGTCCCGCGCCGCCTCGCATCCCGTGGCGAGCACCACCACGACCGCGAGTGCCGAGCCGACCGTCCCAGATCGCCGAGAAACCATCCGACGATCTTCACACCTGGTTTTCTCCATGCGAATCTGGGCCGTGGGTAAGTGGCCCGGCGGGCTCAGGCGTGTACGGGACGTGGGACATGAGCAAGCACAGTTCGCAGAGTTCTACCGGGTCCACCGCGCGGCCTGCGTAAAGGCTGTGGTGGCCGGCCGGGCGATCGTCAGGGTGCCGAAGACCTGGTGGCCGAGGCGTTCACCAGGGCCTGGATGTCCTGGCGGAAGGTCAGTCGACACCCCGCCCCGCATGCCTGGGTGGTGCGTACCGCTCTGAACCTGCGGGTGTCGGCGTGGCGGCGGCGTCGCCGCGAGGTCGCCCTCGACGGACACGACGTGGTGGTCGGCCCGGACAGCGCAGGCGTGGACGCCACGCTGATGGCAGCGCTCCGGCGGCTCCCCGCCCGCCAACGCGAGGTGATCGCGCTGCGGGCGTTCCTGGACCTGGACACCCAGACCACCGCTCAGGTGCTCGGCATTGCGGCGGGAACTGTCACCGCTCACCTGTCCCGGGCCGTCGCGGCGCTGCGCGGCCAACTCGTATCCGCCGAATCCCAGGAGGTCACGCAGTGAGAGAGCAGGACGTACTTCGCGCGGTGTCGGACGGCCTCTCCGGCCTGGACCTGGCGAAGCCGGCCGAGGAGATCATCGCTGAGGGCACTTCGCGCCGCCGTCGGCGGATGGCCACGGCGACCGTGGCCGCGGTGGCGCTCGCCGCCGGTCTGGCTGTCGGCGTACCGGCGCTGATGAGTCCGAAGCCCGCCACCTCGCCGACCGCGCAGCGGCCGACCAGCGCCGCCCCGGTGCCGGCGAGTCTGCCCCCGACGCAGCTGGTCGGCTTCACCGTCGTCAGCAACCCCAACGGCACGGTGACCCTCACGCTGTCCGACAAGCAGCTCGCCGACCCGGGCGAGGTCCGCAGGGCGCTCGCCGAAGCCGGCGTACCGGCGGAGGTCAGGGTCGAGTCGCACTGCTACTCCCTGCCGTCCCCGCCCGGCCTGGACAAGGTCTTCCTCCCCAGCGCGAGCGCGGCCCTGGTGATCAAGCCGTCGGCGATCCCGAAGGGCGCGGTGGTGAGCATCGGATACCACGACCCCGCGACCAACGGTCCGATCAAATTCGGTCTCGCCTGGAAGGATCGGCTGGTCTGCAACAAGAACTGATCGTCCGCCAACCGTGGCTCCTGTCCCGCTCCGTCGCCCCCTCGCCCCGTCGATCATGGAGTTTTGGTGGGTGATAAATCGGCTGCTACAACTCAAAAGAGGCGCCACAACTCCATGATCGCCCTGGACTGGGCCTAAATGCGGCCCGGGGAGCAGGGCGGGGGGTGGTCGACCCGCTGGCCGCAGCGGGAGCCGCCGGGTAGCCGGTGGTCGCACCAGACACGAGTACGCAGGAACTGCTGGTCCTCCTCGCTGAGCGTCGTCTCGCCGAAGTCGATGACGGCCACGTGGCCGAGCGAGTCGCGGAGCGCCTCGGCCAGTACTCGTGCGCCGTCCAAGCTGGTCAGGGTGGTCGGCAGGTGCACGATCCAGCGGGGCTGCGTTTCGTACTCCGTCATTTTCCTCCTTCGGGGATGGCTGAGGCGGCGCCGAGGCGGGCGGGGTCGGCCGGCGGCCTCCCGGGTAGCGGCCGACCGGAGCCCGGCACCCGCCCCGGGCCTGCTGGTGGTTTCAAGTGGTTGGGGCTTCGGCTCCGGACAACCCCGCGGTGTACGACCCGAGCGCGCTCGCCGCCGACGTCAGGCTCTGCGCCATCAGGTCGAGCTGCTCGGCCGCCCGAAACCACTGACTGCTCGCCGTTTCGGCGACCGGGCCGTTGTCCGCCGTGTCGCGGAGTTGCTGCGCGGCTGCGGTGACCTGGGCCGGGTACTGCCCGATCCGCGTGGCCGTCGCGGTCAACTGCTCGCGGACCGTGTCGAGGGTCTCGACCAGGTCGGCGATCGTCGCGGACGTCTCGTGCCCAGCCTCGGCGCGAAGCATCTGAACCCCGTCACTGAGCTGTCGTTCCGCGTCGCCGGCCAGGTCGAGCGCGTCCTCGCCACTGCGCCGAGCCTGCCGGACCGCCGGGTGGGCGCAGCCCACGCTGGTGCGTTCCAGGAGTACGCGGGCGGCAGCGACCGCCAGGTACGTCTCGCGCAGCTCGGCGGTCACCTGCTCGACCGCCCAGAGCGCGCTCGCCGCAGGCACCGTGGAATTCGTCATTGGACCTCCTCGTCGAGGGAGTGGGTCGGGGTGCCGAGGCAGCGCCGCAACCAGCACAGACGGGGGTGTCTGAGCCACCTTGAGCGCTGCCTCGGCAAATCCGGGCGTACACCCGGTGTGTGAACCGACCCTGGTGCCAACCCGGGCGGCTCGCAGAAATGCTATTTCACCTAGTGACATAGGTCAACCATGTTCTTGAGGAGGACGCCTCTGGCGTGATCGGATGTGGCTGCCAACCCGGGAGGACCAGCTATGCCCGCGATCCCACTGAGCTATGCCGACATCGCTGCGGACATCACCGCCCGCATCGAGTCCGGCGAGTACCAGCCTGGTGCCAAGCTGCCGTCTTACGCCCAGATTGGCGATCTCTACTCGGTGTCGTTCTCCACCGCAGCGCGAGCGGTGGCTCTGCTCCGTGACCGGGGTGTCGTTGTTGGTGCGCCAGGCCGAGGAGTCTTCGTTCGGGATCGTCAGGTCGGCGGCAACAGCTAGATCATCCGGACGTAGGTCCGCAGGTTGTCCTTGGATCGCCGCAGCATGGTGCAGGCTTCTTCTACCGCCCCGCGCGCACCGGTCAGTTGGCCGTTGACCTGTTGCAGAAGCGCCTTAGAACTCCTAACGAAATGATGTTGGGCGTAACCCCGGGACGTGAGGGTCGTTCTGTCTGAACGTGAGGAGGGGTGAGCAACCGCCGTGGATCGTCTCGGACGACCTGTGGGCCGAGATCGAACCGCTGCTGCCACCTCGACCGCCTCGCCGGTACCGGTTCCCGGGCCGTAAGCCCCTCGATGACCGCAAGGTGCTGTGCGGGATCCTGTTCGTGCTCTACACCGCGATCCCGTGGGAGTACCTACCCCAAGAGCTCGGGTTCGGGTCGGGGATGACCTGCTGGCGCCGGTTACGGGACTGGAACGACGCCGGCGTGTGGCAACAACTGCACGAAGTCCTACTCGGCAAGCTCAGAGCCGCCGACCAACTCGACATGTCCCGGGCGGTGATCGACGGCTCCCACATCCGGGCGCTCAAAGGCGGCCCAAAACCGGGCCGAGCCCGGTCGACCGCCGCAAGCCAGGCTCGAAACACCACGTCATCACCGATGCGGGCGGCATCCCCCTCGCCGTCAGCCTGACCGGCGGCAACCGCCACGACGTCACTCAACTCCTGCCCCTGATCGACAAGATCCCACCGATCAAAGGCATCCGAGGCCGACCCCGGCAACGACCCCAGCGGATCTACGCCGACCGCGGCTACGACTTCGACAAGTACCGCCGTGAGTTACGAGCCAAGTGTCGGCGTACGGGTATATCGATGCAGATCACATGGTCTCGGACTTTGCCTGATCAAGAACAACGCCTTCCCGGCACGGGGCGGCGTAACGAGTCGTGATCGTCTCCGGACCTCGGTGATGTCGTAAACGATTCAGCCCGAGCCCGCGCGAGGGAAGGCGTCACCCGCGCAGCGCGAGAGCCGGGGGCGGCGGACGCCACGACGAGCGTTATGACGCAGAGGCATATTTATACCTGTGAGTCATATCGCTCGCCAGGAAGGTCGTTCCCGTGCGCGACACGCCGGTCCGACGTCCTGGCCAGGGCGTCTCCGGAAGACCGCGGTCAGCCCGCCCGGTCTACACGGCAGGGATGCGGGCGGTGAGGACCGCGTTCAGCAGGCCCGGGTAGAGCTTGTCCAACTCGTCCCGGCGGAGCCGGACGTAGCGGGTGGTGCCGGCGGCCCGGGTGCGGGTCAGGCCGGCCTCGCGCAGCACCTTGAGGTGGTGGCTGCGGGTCGCCTTGGAGACGCCGAACTCGAAGTTGCCGCAGGCGAACTCGCCGCCCTCGGCGAGTGCCCGCACGATCTGTAGCCGCACGTCGTCGGCCAGGGCGGCCAGCACAGCCGTGACCGGAACGTCGGGTAGGTCGGGTTCGTGCAGCTCCATGTGAGCAGTGTAACCCTTGTTCGACAATCATCGAACATAACCCTAGGGTCAGTGTCGTTGGTTCGAAGATACTCGAACATTGGAGCTGACGATGCGATCTCGCGCCGCCGCATTTCCGCTGCTCGCCGTGCTCAGTTGGGGGGTGATGTTCCCGGTCCTGGCCAGCGCGCTGAACTGGGTCGACCCGCTCAACCTGACCACCGCCCGCTATCTGCTGGCCGCCGTCATCCTGGTCGCCCTGCTGCTGCTCCGCGAGGGCACCGCTGCGCTGCGGACCGGCGGCCGGGCGGTCGAGGTGGCGGTGCTCGGTGTGGTCGGCTTCGCCGGCTTCAATCTGCTCACCAACCTGGCGCTCGAACATGCCGCCCCGCAACAGGTCTCCCTCTTCGTGGCCACCACGCCGGTGATCACCCAACTGGTCCGTTGGGCCCGTGACGGCGTACGCCCGAAGCCGCTCTTGCTGGCCCTCTCCCTGGTGGCGCTCCTCGGCGTCGGCCTGGTGATCACCCGCGGGAGCCTCGACGGGCTCGGGCAGTTCGGTCTCGGTGGGCTGATGATGATCGGCGCGGTGCTCGGCTGGGCGATCTACACCCACGGCGCCAGCCGGTTCGGCGCCTGGTCACCGCTGCGCTACACGACACTGACCGCGCTCGCCGGCACGGCCGCCCTGCTGGCCGCGAGCATCGGCGCCGACGCCGCCGGGTGGCAGCACGCGCCGGGCGCCGCCGACCTCGTGGCGGTCGCCCCGCAATTGGCGTACGCCGTGATCCTGGGCGCCGTGATCGCGGTGCTGGCCTGGAACACCGGGGTGCAGCGGCTCGGTGCCGCCAACGCGGCCCTGTTCATGAACCTGGTCCCGGTGACCACCTTCGTCGTGCAGATCGCCCGTGGCTACCGGCCGGAGCTGATCGAGCTGGCCGGGGCCGCCCTCACCATCGCCGCCCTGATCGCCGCGAACCTGGTGACCCGGGGGCGGACGAGCCGGGCTCCGGCGCTGCCCCCGTCGACCGCCGTGGTGGACCCGATCGCCGTGGTCGACCCGGTCGCGGTGGCCGCGGCGCGCGACGTTGCCTAGACTCGACGGCACAACTGAATACCTCATCCAGAGGGGCTGAGGGATACGGCCCGACGACGCCCCGGCAACCACCCCGCGCGCTCACCGCTGAGCGACCTGCGGGGCAGGTGCCAATTCCGTCCCCGCCGCACCGTGCGATGCGGGGAAAGATGAGAGGACTCTCGACATGACGTCGACGCTCGCCGCCCCCGGTATCGACACCACCGCCAGCCCCGCCCGCGCCCTGGTCTGCCGCGCCTGTTCGGCTCGCTACCCGCTCGCCGCCCAGCACGCCTGCTACGAGTGTTTCGGCCCGCTCGAGGTCGACTACGACACCGCCGCCCTGGCCACCGTCACCCGCGAGCAGATCGAGGCCGGCCCGAAGAACATCTGGCGGTACGCCGCGCTGCTCCCCGCCGGCCAGGACCCGGCCACCCGGGTGACCCTCGACCCGGGGCTCACCCCGCTGGTGGCGGCCCCGCACCTCGCCGCCGAGCTGGGCATCACCGCACCGCTCTGGGTCAAGGACGACAGCGCCAACCCGACCCACTCGTTCAAGGACCGGGTCGTCTCGGTGGCTCTCACCGCCGCCCGGGCGCTCGGTTTCCGGCGGTTCGCGTGCGCCTCGACCGGCAACCTGGCCAACTCGGTGGCCGCACACGCCGCCCGCGCCGGGGTGCCCTCGGTGGTCTTCATTCCCAGCGACCTGGAGCAGGGCAAGGTGATCACGACGGCGGTCTACGGCGGCGAGCTGGTCGCCATCGACGGCTCGTACGACGACGTGAACCGGCTCTGCGGTGAGCTGGTGGAGACCGACGAGTTCGAGGACACCGCGTTCGTCAACGTCAACGTCCGGCCGTACTACGCGGAGGGCTCCAAGACCCTCGGCTACGAGGTCGCCGAGCAGCTCGGCTGGCGGATCCCGGCCCAGGTGGTCATCCCGATGGCCAGTGGCGAGCTGCTCACCAAGATTGACAAGGCGTTCTCCGAGCTGGTCGAGATCGGCCTGGTAGAGGCGCCGGCCGGAGGTTGGAAGGTCTTCGGCGCCCAGTCCGCCGGCTGCAACCCGATCGCCACCGCCCTGCACGCCGACACCGACACCATCACCCCGGTCAAGCCCACCGGCATCGCCAAGTCGCTCAACATCGGCGACCCGGCCGCCGGCCTCTACGCCCTGGAGGCGGTCCGCCGCACGGACGGCTGGATGGAGTACGCCGACGACGACGAGATCCGCGCCGGCATCCGGCTGCTGGCCCGTACCACCGGCGTGTTCGCCGAGACCGCCGGCGGAGTGACCGTGGCGGTGCTGCGCAAGCTGGTCGAGTCCGGCCGGCTGGACCCGACGGCCGAGACCGTCGTGTTCAACACCGGCGAGGGCCTGAAGACCATCGACGCGGTGGCCGGCCAGGTCGGCCCGACCCACCAGATCAAGCCCTCCCTGCGCGCCGCCCGCGACGCCGGCCTCCTCGGCTGACCGCCGGGGGCCTTGCCAAGGGCTGGGTGGAGGATGGGGGATCGGGTGGATGGGGGAGGGGTGCGATCCGCCGGGTAACTGGGTTTTCGCTGTGAGTGTGGAAAACCCGCCGCTCTGGACTTGACGGCAGGAACCGGACGGCGCAAGATGCTCCGTGCGGGAGGGCAATCGCCGAAGACTTTTGAAGTTCTTGCGACCCAACGCCGGAGGCGTTGTGCGAGTGTCCCTCCCGACCACGTCCGATCGGGCCAGCGATTAAATCGCTGGCCCGATCGCTTTTTCGGGGTGCACGCTCAGGGCATGAGCATCACCATCGCGTCGTTCGACGGGGCCGACCGCGTTGCGGTCGACGAGGCGTACCGGATCGGAGCGGCGGCCAACGACGTCGATCTGCCGGACTTCCCGCCGTTCTGTCGGCGACGCTTCGACGCGCAGTTCCACACGCCGATGCCGGGCAGCGACGAGCTCTGGGCGTTGGCCCGGCTGGACGGTGTGCCGGCCGGCTATCTCCAACTGGACCTGCCGCAGCTCGACAACACCGACAACGCCACCGCCGAACTGGTGGTGCATCCCGAGCTGCGGCGGCGGGGCGTCGGTCGGGCGCTGCACGAGTACGGGGTGCGCCTGCTGCGCGAGCGGGGTCGAAAGCGGGTGCTCGGGATGGCCGTCGCCGCGCTGCCCGACGGGCCGGCCCGCCCGGCGGTGGGTGGCGCGTTCGCCGCCGCGATGGGCGCGCAGCCCGCGCTGGCCGAGGTACGCCGTCGGCTCCACATCGCCGAGATCGACCGGATCGCGCTGAGGGCGGCGCTGGCCGAGGCCCGCCCGCGGGCCGAGGGCTACCAGTCGGTCTGCTGGCGGGACGCCACCCCGCAGGAGTACGTGGCGGACATCGCCTACCTGGACGGCCGCCTGCACATGGACGCGCCCATGGGAGACGTGCAGTGGGAACCGGAGCAGGTGGACGCCGAGCGCATCCGTGGCAACGAACGGGCACTGGCCGCCCGGGGCCGTCGGCTCTACCACCTCGGGATGCGGCACGAGGAGTCCGGACGGCTGGTCGCCTGGACCCTGCTGGATGTCGGCGCCTCTGCCGACTGGCACGCCTTCCAGCAGATCACCCTGGTCGACCCGGCCCACCGTGGGCACCGGCTCGGCCTGATCGCCAAGGCGGAGAACCTGCACCACCTGCTCACTCACGAGCCGGCGGTACGCGTGATCGACACCTGGAACGCGGCCAGCAACAGTCACATGGTGGCGATCAACGAACGGCTCGGCTTCCGTCCGGTGGACTCCTGGGACAACTGGCAGCTCATCCTCTGACGGGTATTGGCGCTACTGCTCGCCGACCAGGCTCAGGCATGATGGCGGCATGACGGAGACCCCGCATCCCCTGTACGACAGGCACGCCGACACCCTCAACCGTGCGCTGACCGCGATCACGGAGCGGGGCTACTGGTCCGCCTATCCCGAGTCACCCAGCCCCCGGGTGTACGGCGAGAGCGCCGCCGCCGACGGCAAGGCCGCCTTCGAGGCGTACCTGGGTGGCGACTTCCCGCTCGACCAGCCGGGCATCGGCGACCGGGTGGCCACCGAGACCAGCCCTTTCGGGGTGGACCTGGCGGTGCGTTACCCGCACGCCGGCGCGGACGAGCTGGTCGCCGCCGGCACCGTCGCGCTGCCCGCGTGGCGGGACGCTGGCCCGCAGGCCCGGGTGGGGGTCTGCCTGGAGATTCTCGACCGGCTGCACAAGAACATCTTCGAGCTGGCCAACGCGGTGCAGTTCACCAGCGGGCAGGCGTTCGTGATGGCCTTCCAGGCCGGCGGCGCGCACGCGCTGGACCGGGCGTTGGAGGCGCTGGCGTACGCGTACGCCGAGATGACCCGGCACCCGGGGACGGCCGGCTGGGAGAAGTCCGCCGGCAAGGGTGACCCGCTTCGGATGATCAAGACGTTCCACGTGGTGCCGCGCGGGGTGGCGCTGGTGATCGGGTGCAACACCTTCCCGACCTGGAACTCGTACCCCGGGCTGTTCGCCTCGCTGGTCACCGGCAACCCGGTGATCGTCAAGCCGCACCCCCGCGCGGTGCTGCCGCTGGCGATCACGGTGAAGTACGCCCGGGAGGTGCTCGCCGAGGCCGGCTTCGACCCGAACCTGATCATGCTGGCCGCCGAGGCGCCCGGCGAGAAGCTCGCCAGCGACCTGGCCCTGCACCGGTCCGTGAAGATCGTCGACTTCACCGGCTCCACCGAGTACGGCGACTGGCTGGAGACGCACGCCCGGCAGGCCGCGGTCTACACGGAGAAGGCCGGGCTGAACACGGTGGTCATCGACTCCACCGACGACTTCGCCGGCATGTGCCGCAACCTCGGCTTCACGCTGACCCTCTACAGCGGCCAGATGTGCACCACCTCGCAGAACATCCTCATCCCGGCCGGCGGCATCGAGACCGACCAGGGGCACAAGAGCTTCGACGAGGTGGCCGGCGGGATCGCCGCGGCGGTCGGCAAGCTGACCGCCGACCCGGCCCGGGGCGTGGAGCTGACCGGCGCCATCGTCAACGACGGGGTGCTAGAGCGGCTGGCCGAGGTGACCAAGGTCGGTGAGCCGGTGCTGGAGTCGCGGACCGTGACCCACCCGGCGTACGCCGACGCGGTGGTGCGTACCCCGACCATCGTGAAGCTGGCCGCGGACGACGCCGAGACGTACGGCCGCGAGTGGTTCGGGCCGATCTCGTTCGCCATCGCCACCGACTCCACCGCGCACAGCCTGGAACTGCTGCGCCGGACGGTGGGGGAGAAGGGCGCGCTGACCGCCGGGGTGTACTCCACCGACGAGGCGGTGCTGGACGAGACCGAGGCGGTGGCGGTCGAGGTCGGGGTGCACCTGTCCTGCAACCTGACCGGCGGCGTCTTCGTGAACCAGTCGGCGGCGTTCTCCGACTTCCACGGCAGCGGTGCCAACGCGGCGGCCAACTCCGCGCTGACCGACGGGGCTTACGTCTCGAACCGGTTCCGGATCGTGCAGTCGCGGCGTCCCGTCTGAGGTCTTTGATCTTTGGTTGCGGTTGGGTTTCCGGGGCAGCCCGCCCCGCTCCGGGCGGTCAGGCTTGATCCCTGCGCGGGGCGGGCTGCCCCGGAAACCCTTCTGCGTACGGTGTCGCAGCAGGTCAGGCTTGGCGGCGCATGTGGAGTTCGGTCAGCGCGGGGATGGTCGGGTGCGGGACGCGTACCCCGGTGTCGGTGAAGCCCAGCCGCTGGTACGCCCGGTAGGCGCGGTCGTTGCCCACCACCACCTCCAGCAGCAACTCCGGCCGGCCGCAGGCCCGCGACCAGGCGGCCACCCCGTCGATCAACTCGCCGAGCAGCCCGCTGCCGCGCCAGGCGGGCGTGACGTACACGGCGTAGATCACGGTCACCCCCGGCTCGCGCGGCATGACCGTGCCACCGGCGTGCCCGGCGAACCGTCCGCCGGTATCCGCCACGAACTGCGCGGTGTCCGCACCCCGCGAGGTGTACGCCACCCGGGCGGCGTACTCGGCGTGTGGCCGGGCCGCGGCGTCGGCGATCGTCTCCAGGAAGGCCAGCGGCGCGTCGGCCAGCATCTCCAGCCGCAGCGCCCGCATCCGGGCCGCGTCCTCCGGCCGGATCCGACGGATCTCCGCCTGCCGTAGGGCGGTGCCGCCCGGATCGGTGCTCATGCCCGCATGCCTACCACAGAGGTACGCGACGTCTCCGGCCGTACTCGATCGCGGCGGGTCGCTTCCAACGCCCCACCGGCAATCACGCACGTAAATTCATGAGATCGAAAACCGTGCCGACCACTGCTGTCGGAAATGGTCTCGGGGTGCATCGGAATATGCCCGATTTGTGGTCGTGCGCGACCGTCACTCCTCGTGTAGCGTGCGATTTCGGTCACCCATTTCAGCGGCTGTCATCGATCGCTGGACCGGTGGTCCGAGGGCGCCGGCCCGTGCCGTGCGTCCGGCAGGGAACGCCGCGCAGAGTGAGGAAGTGCACCGTGGCACAGGGCACCGTGAAGTGGTTCAACGCCGAAAAGGGCTACGGCTTCATCGCCGTCGACGGCGGCCAGGACGTGTTCGTCCACTTCTCCGCGATCGAGATGGACGGCTACAAGGCGCTGGACGACGGTCAGCGGGTGGAGTTCGAGATCGCTCAGGGCCAGAAGGGCCCGCAGGCGGAGCGGGTCCGCGTCGTCGCCTGAGGCGTCCCCCTCGCCTGCTCCGGTCGCCCGCGCGTCGGGGCTGCGCTGAGGGCACACACCCGGGAAGATCGTGAGCCGTTCCAGCCGATGCTGAGGAGGGTTCATGACCGACCAGCCACCCCCGCCCCCGCCGTCTCCCGGGCCGGGGGAACCAGGCCCCTCCGACCCGAACCAGGCCGGTGCCAGCTATGGCCCGCCGCCCGGCTCTGGCGAGCCCGGTTATGGCCCGCCGCCCGGCTCTGGCGCGCCCGGTTATGGCCCGCCGCCCGGCTCTGGCGCGCCCGGCTGGGGCCCGCCGCCGGGTTCCGGCGCGCCCGGCTATGGCCCGCCGCCGGGCTGGGGCCAGGGCGGCCAGGGCGGTCCGCCGCCGGCTTGGGACCCTGCCCAGGGCGGCTGGGGTACGGCTGGTTCACCGCCGCAGGGCTGGGCGTACCCGCCCACCGGCGGCTACCCGCCCGGGGCCGGTCCCTACGGTGGCCAGCCGTGGTACCCGGGGGCGCAGGTCGGCTGGTATCCACCCGGCCACGGGTTCGACCCGAACGACGCCCTGGTCACTCCGCCCGGCGCCGGGATTGGTGGCTGGTTCGCCCGCTGCGGTGGCGCACTACGTCGGGGCTGGCGCCTGCTGGTGCCCATCGCGCTGCTCACCCAGGTGCTGCCGGCGGCGGTGCTCTCGGTGATCTCCCTGGGCGTGGATCCGTCGGCCGAGTGGGCGGCCCAGGCCGGGCCTGATCCGGCGACGGCCGGGCTGCCGGACAACTTCGTCGCCGGGCTGGCGACCGTCTTCGCCGTGGCGTTCGGTGGCAGCCTGCTGCTCGGACTCGTGCAGGCGGTGGGTTGGGCCGCCGGCAGTTGGGTGATCACCCGGCAGGCGACCGGCGAGCAGGTCGACCTCGGCACGGCGCTGCGCTACGGCGTGCGGCGGGCGCTCGGGCTGTGGGGCTGGACCCTGCTGATCAGCGTGATCATCGGTGTGGGCGCCTGCTTCTGCATCCTGCCGGGCATCTATCTGGCCTTCGCGCTGAGCATGGCCGGGCCGGTCTACCTCTTCGAACGGCAGAACCCGATCGGCCGGTCGTTCCGGATGTTCCACGACCGGCTGGGTCTGCTGCTCGGCCGGGTGGCGCTGGTGGCCGCGGCCGTGATCATCGGCACCCTGGTCCCGTCGGTGCTGGAGTCGGTGGGCGCCGCTCCGTTCGGTGAGGACCCGCTCGCGTCGCCGGGAGCCGCGGCCGGTGTGGTGGTGGTGATCGCGATCACCGCGGTGCTGGCCCTGCCGGCTCACCTCGCCCAGTTGATCGGTCTGCTGGTGACGTACGCCGAGCAGCGGGCTCATGAGGCACCGGTGAACAGCGCCGGGCTGGCCGCCGAACTCGGCTGAGCGGCTCCATCGTGCTTGCACTCGGCAGGGGAGAGTGCTAAACAAGTCATTGGCACTCGCATACCGTGAGTGCCAATGGTCGGGACGGTGGGGCCAGGGTCGCACCGGCGTGGAGACGCCGGGGTGACACATGGCCGGTCGTCGCGGGCTATCCGGCCCGGCCGAAGGACGTCGTCGTCGCCAGGTGGCGACGTCCCAAGGTGCGTACACCAGGCGGCCCATCCGGGACACACACTCGGGTGGCCCGTGAGTGTCCAGGAGGACAACGCCGTATGGCCAAGATGATCGCGTTCGACGAAGAGGCGCGCCGCGGCCTCGAGCGGGGCATGAACCAGCTCGCCGACGCCGTTAAGGTGACCCTCGGCCCCAAGGGCCGCAACGTCGTGCTCGAGAAGAAGTGGGGTGCCCCCACCATCACCAACGATGGTGTGAGCATCGCCAAGGAGATCGAGCTCGAGGACCCGTACGAGAAGATCGGCGCTGAGCTGGTCAAGGAGGTCGCCAAGAAGACCGACGACGTTGCCGGTGACGGCACGACGACGGCGACCGTCCTGGCCCAGGCCCTGGTTCGCGAGGGCCTGCGCAACGTGGCCGCTGGCGCCAACCCGATGGCCCTGAAGCGGGGCATCGAGGCTGCGGTCGCGAGTGTCTCGGAGGAGCTGTCCAAGCTCGCCAAGGACATCGAGACCAAGGAGCAGATCGCCTCCACCGCCTCCATCTCCGCTGGCGACAGCACCGTCGGCGAGATCATCGCCGAGGCGATGGACAAGGTCGGCAAGGAAGGCGTCATCACCGTCGAGGAGAGCAACACCTTCGGGCTGGAGCTGGAGCTCACCGAGGGTATGCGCTTCGACAAGGGCTACATCTCGGCCTACTTCATGACCGACCCGGAGCGTATGGAGGCCGTCTTCGACGACCCGTACATCCTGATCGTCAACAGCAAGATCTCGTCGGTGAAGGACCTGCTCCCGATCCTGGAGAAGGTCATGCAGTCGGGCAAGCCGCTGCTGATCATCGCCGAGGACCTGGAGGGCGAGGCCCTGGCCACCCTGGTGGTCAACAAGGTTCGGGGCACCTTCAAGTCGGTCGCCGTCAAGGCGCCGGGCTTCGGTGACCGCCGCAAGGCCATGCTGACCGACATCGCCATCCTCACCGGTGGCCAGGTCATCAGCGAGGAGGTCGGCCTCAAGCTCGACGCCGTCGGCGTCGACATGCTGGGCCACGCCCGCAAGGTCGTGGTGACCAAGGACGAGACCACCATCGTCGACGGTGCCGGCGACGCCGAGCAGATCCAGGGTCGGGTCAACCAGATCCGGGCCGAGATCGACAAGAGCGACTCCGACTACGACCGGGAGAAGCTGCAGGAGCGGCTGGCCAAGCTGGCCGGCGGCGTTGCGGTGATCAAGGTCGGCGCGGCCACCGAGGTCGAGCTGAAGGAGCGCAAGCACCGCATCGAGGACGCCGTTCGCAACGCGAAGGCTGCCGTCGAGGAGGGCATCGTCCCGGGTGGTGGCGTCGCGCTGGTGCAGGCCGGCAAGACCGCCTTCGACAAGCTGGACCTGGTCGGCGACGAGGCGACCGGTGCCAACATCGTCAAGGTGGCGCTGGACGCCCCGCTGCGGCAGATCGCCGTCAACGCCGGCCTCGAGGGCGGCGTCGTGGTGGAGAAGGTCCGTAACCTCGAAGCGGGTCACGGCCTCAACGCCGCCAACGGCGAGTACGTCGACCTGCTGGCCGCGGGCATCATCGACCCGGCCAAGGTGACCCGGTCGGCGCTGCAGAACGCCGCTTCCATCGCGGCGCTCTTCCTCACCACCGAGGCCGTCGTGGCGGACAAGCCGGAGAAGACCCCGGCCGCCCCGGCTGGTCCGGGTGGCGGGGACATGGACTTCTGAGTCCAGATTTCCGATACGGAACGGGGCGGGCCGCTTTCGCGGTCCGCCCCGTTTTTCGTCAGGTAGGTAGCGGGCGCTGGTTACGCCGCTTGTGCGCCCGGCCGTACGGCGGCGGGAGTTGGATCGGCGCGTCCACCATCTCCTGCGACTCCTCGACCACCGCCTCGCCGTCGGCGGTCATTTCGGCCAACTGTTCGGCGTCGCCGTAGTCGAGCCGGTCGAACGGCAGTTGGCCGGGGAGTTCGCCGACCGGTTTCCAGGTGACGGGCGGGCCGTCCTCGGTCTGGTCGTCATCCGTGGTCATGGCTGCCTCCTCTACCAAAACGGTAGGGGGCATCGATGGCCCTCGGGGGCGAATGGATCAATGTCCCATTTGCCGGTTATAGTGTCGACACGGTCCGTCGGTACAGAAAGAAGACCCGCTCGATCCGGGCACCCGCGCTGCCCGAATAGAACGGCACCGGCCCGACCCAGCCGATCTGTGCCCGGTCCAACCCCGCCGCCCGCTGATCCTGCAGGCAGCGACGCAGCAGCACCCCGCCGATGCCCGACCCCTCGGCGGCCGGCGCGGTGCCCATCGGCCCGAACCAGCTCGGCCGGGACGACCCGTACGCGGCGAAGCCGAGCACCTCACCGTCCCGCTCCGCCAGGTGGCAACCGGCGCCGTCGCGGCCCACCGATTCGGACAGCTCGCCGTCCCATGTGCCACCGAAGGTGGATCGGGCGAACGCGACCAGCGCCGGCAGGTCCGCCGGCTCGGCCCGGCGTACGGCGATGCCCTGCTCGGCGAGCCGCCGTTCCGTCGCCTCGGTGGACCGCAGTGCCTTCGACCCGTCGTACGACAGGTCGGCCGTCATGTTCCAGGCGGTCCGGTCCTGCTGGTAGCCGAGCGCCAGTGCGGCGCACACCGCTGGCGTGTAGCGCACGTCGATGCCCGGCCAGGCGTAGTAGGGCGGGTTCCCGGCCAGCAGCACCTCGGTCGCGCCGCGCTCGGCGAGCACCCGCTCGGCCCGCTCCACCAGCACCCGGCCGACGCCCCGGCGGCGCTGATCCGGCAGCACCGCGACCAGGTCCACGTGCCCGAGGCCGGGGTCGGACGACGGCACCGAGCAGAGCAGCACCCCCACCAGGTCCGTCCCCCGGTACGCGCCCAGCGCGACCACCGGCCGGTCGGAGGCGGCCCGGGGCCAGAGCGTGTCCACCACGGCTCCCGCCTCGGCGGCGTCCTCCGGCAGGTCGAGTGCTCGTTCGCAGAGCCGCACCACGGCGGGTGCCTGGTCGAGGGTCAGCTCGGTGATGGTGATCTCGGCATCCATGGTCGCCGACCCTAGATGACCGGGTGTCGGTCCAGGATCCCCCATCGTGTTAGGAAGGGCCCCCTGTACAACCGCAGGCGTTAATAAGGTGCCCTTCCTTGCCGCTGGGCGGCTTGCACGGCGGCGTAGGCGTCGACCTGGCCGGCTCCGGTGACGTTCGCCGGACCGCCGCAGGCGTCCGACGGGTTGCGGGTGCGGTAGGTCGGCTCGGCCGGAGTCGCGGTGTCCCGCAGGATCTGCCGGGTCCGGGCCAGGTCACCGACCAGCGCCGGGTTCGCCGACCACATCAGCGCGACCACCCCGGCCACCTGCGGGGTCGCCATCGAGGTGCCGTCGAGTGCGGAGTATCCGCCGCCCGGCATGGCCGACACCACGTTCACGCCCGGTGCCAGCACGTCCGGCTTGTTCGGCCCACCAGCAACCGGCCCTCGGGAGGAGAACTCGGCCACCCGGCGCTGCGCGTCCACCGCGCCCACGGTCAGCACGTCCGGGTACGGCGCCGGCGGGTCGTCGATCGACGCGCACCACGGGCCGGTGTTGCCGGCGGCGGCGACCACGAAGATCCCGGCGGCGTCCAGCGCCGCGGTGGCCGGCCGCAGCGCACCCGGGTCGCAGCCCTCGATCGCCGGGCAGCCCCACGAGTTGGTCAGCACCTGCGGTGCGCGCTCCGGCCGGCCGTCGGTGAACGCGTTCCCGCCGGCCGGGAAGGGCGCCAGCATGAACTGGAGGCAGTCCAGGTAGTGCGCCGGGCTGCCCAGGTTGCGGTCCAGGTTGACGCAGCCCACCCACTGGGCGTCCGGTGCGACCCCGATGCCGCCCCGACCCACCGCGCTGCCCACCGTGTGTGTGCCGTGCCCGCCCTGGTCGGTAGGGGCCCGGGTGCCGTCCCACGGGTCGTACCAGGAGTCGTCCCCGCCGCGGAACCCGGCCCGCAGCGCCGGGTGGGTGCCGTCCACGCCGGAGTCCGAGCTGCCCACCACGATGCCCGTACCGGTCACCCCGAGCTGCGACCAGACCCGGTCCGCGCCGAGTTGGCGGATGTTCCACTCCGGGCCGGTGGGCGTGGGCGCGGTGCCCCGGGTCTGTCCGGCGGGTGCCGGCAGCGGGCGGAGGCGCTGGCTGACCAGCACCCGGGCCACCTCCGGTCGACGCGAGAGCCAGGCCCGTACCGCCGGTCCGCCGTCCACCTCGATCGCGTTCACCAGGTAGTACGGCACCGGGTCGAGCCGCAGCCGGGTCAGCGTCCCGCGCAGGTCGGCCTGGCTTCGGTCGGCGGTGGTCACCAGCCGCCGGTAGACCTCCGCCGCCCGGGCGTCCCGCCCGGCCCGGCCCGGAGCGCCGGCCGGCAGCCCGGTCAGGTCGGCCTGCTCCCGCAACACCACCAGCAGGCGTTCGCCGTACAGGCCGGGTTGACCGGGCCCGACGTCGACCACGCCCACCGTCGCCAGCAGCACCACCGCGGCCAGCGCGGCAACGCGACGACTCGGGGTACGGGCCGTCGGCCGGGCCAGCAGCACCGCGTACCCGATGGCGACCAGGACCGCGACGGCGAGCCCGGCGACGGCGGCGGTCGCCACCCAGAACGGCACGTCGCGGGTGCCGACCAGCAGCAGGGTGATCTCTTCCGGGTCGGTGAAGGCGAGCGGGCCGAGCGCGGTCAGGCCCACCAGCCAGCCGATCGCGGACCGGCCGGCACGTACGGCGTCCGCCGGGTCCGGCGCCCCGGCGGGGGCGGGCCGCCAGGTCGCGGCCCGCAGGGCGGCCAGCGCGAAACCCACCGGTGGCAGGGTCAGCAGTGCGGGCAGTTGCGCGCCGGACTGGCCGGTTCCGGCGGCGAGCAGTAGCAGCGCCACCCCGGCGACCAGGCCACCGACCAGCACCAGTCGGGCCGGTCGAGGCGGATGACCGACCGCGAACGTCGACCAGAAGGTCTGGTCCAGCAGCGTGGCGGCCAGCACCCCGAGCGCGGCCGCCGCCAGCAGGGCGAGCGCGGTCTCCAGCGGCCCGCCGAGCGCGCCCAGCCAGGCCCAGGGCAGCAGCAACGCCAAGCCGGCGGCGATCGCGAGCAGCGGCACCGGGCCCGGGCGGCGCACCTCGCGTACGCCTCCGGCCGGCTCCGGACCGTCGGCGGCCCGGAACGGGCCGGTGGACGCGGACCGGCGTGCCCACCGGCGCAGAACGAGCGCGGTGAGTGCCGTCGTGCTGGCCAGGACGGCGAGGTACGCCTCGTGGTGTACCGGCGGCACGATCCGCAACAGTGTGAGCACCCCGAGCGCGAGCGTCGCGCCCAGCCAGGCCCGCCCGGTGGCCCGGACCGCCGCCGACCGGGGCAGCAGTGCCAGCAGCAGAGCGGGCGTGCCCACCAGTACGACGGTGGCCAGGCCCAGCACCGGCCAGAGCCAGCCGACCCGGTCCCGTCCGAAGCTCAGCAGCACCTGGTCGGTGAGCCAGCCACCGGCCTGGGTGGCCACGGTGACGGCCACCGTCCAGCCGCCGACCAGCACCGCGGCGACCACCGGCCAGGGGTTTGCCCGGCCCGGGGGTGACGGCTGGTGGTGCGGCGGTTGACCAGCGGGTGACGGAGAGCCGACCTGCATGACTCGCACAGTACGGGGCGGGCGGCGCATGTCGACACGCTGGCGACGGCGGTTACGGTGGACGGGTGCGCGACCCCAACATCTCCCGCTCCGTAGCCGGGCAGCTCTCGCCGGTCCGCCGCGTCGCCGACCTGCGCCGACTCCGCGCCGAACGCTTCGACGTGCTGGTCATCGGGGGTGGGGTGACCGGTGCCGGTGCCGCCCTGGACGCGGCGTCCCGGGGCCTGAAGGTGGCCCTGGTCGAGGCGCGCGACCTCGCGTCGGGCACCTCCAGCCGGTCCAGCAAGCTGATCCACGGTGGCCTGCGCTATCTGGAGCAGTTGGAGTTCCACCTGGTCCACGAGGCGCTCACCGAGCGCGGCCTGCTGGCCACCCGGCTCGCGCCGCACCTGGTCCGCCCGGTGCCGTTCCTGGTGCCGCTGCCGGCGGGTCGGGGCCTGCGGGGTCTGGCCGGCCGGGCCTTCCGCCGCTCGTACTACGGGGCCGGCGTGGCCACCTACGACGCCTTCGCCGGGGTCTTCGGTGGCGGCCGGGGCATGCCGCTGCACCGGCACCTGACCCGCGAGGGAGCTCGGCGGATCTTCCCGAGCCTCCGGGCGGACGCGTTGGCCGGGGCGATCCGCTACTACGACGGTCAGGTGGACGACGCCCGGCTGGTGGTCACCCTGGCCCGCACCGCGGCCAGCCTCGGTGCCACGGTGGTGAGCAGCACCCGCGCGGTCGGCCTGATCCGGGAGGCGCGGGAGGTGACCGGCGTCCGGGTTCGTGACCTGGAGGTGCCGGCCGGCTCCCCGGACGCGGAGTTCGAGGTACGCGCCCGCACCGTCATCGCCGCCACCGGCGTGTGGAGCGACGACATGTCGCAGATGCTCAACGACGTGGGCCTGCGGCCCGGCATCCGGGTGCGCGCCTCCAAGGGGGTGCACCTGGTGGTGCCCCGCTCGGCGATCACCGGAGAGACCGGGCTCATCCTGCGTACGGCGAGTTCGGTGCTCTTCGTCATCCCGTGGGGCGGGCACTGGATCATCGGCACCACGGACACCGACTGGCGGCTGGACCGGTCCCATCCGGCCGCCTCGGCCCGCGACATCGACTACCTGTTGGAGCAGGTCAACTCCGTCCTGGACCGGCCGCTGACCACCGCCGACATCGAGGGCGTCTACGCCGGGCTGCGGCCGTTGCTGGCCGGCGAGGCGGATTCCACCTCGAAGCTCTCCCGCGAGCACGCGGTCTTCGAGCCGATGCTCGGGCTGCTGCTGGTCGCCGGCGGTAAGTACACGACGTACCGGGTGATGGCCTCCGACGTGGTCGACCGGGCCGCGCGCCGGTTGGGTGGCGCGCGCTCGTCGCGTACCGCCGACCTGCCGCTGCTCGGCGCCGACGGGTACCCGGCCATGTGGCGGGACCGGGCCGACCTGGCCCGTCGCCACGGCGTGCCGGTCGGCGTGGTGGAGCACCTGCTGGAGCGGTACGGCACGCTCACCCTGGACCTGCTGGCGCTGATCGAGGCCGAGCCGCTGCTGGCCTCCCCGCTGGCCGGTGCCCCGGAGTACCTGGCTGCCGAGGTCACCTACGCGGCGCGGGCCGAGGGCGCGTTGCACCTGGAGGACGTGCTGACCCGCCGGACCCGGATCTCCTTCGAGACCAGCCATCGGGGGCTGGAGTCGGCGGAGCACACCGCCGAGCTGATGGGCGCGGTGCTCGGTTGGGACGCGGCGACCCGGGCTCGCGAGGTCGAGCACTACCGCGCACGGGTGGAGGCGGAACGGCAGTCTCAGCTGATGCCGGACGACGCCGCGGCGGACGCGGCCCGGCTGGGTGCTCCGGACGTACGGGGCTACGCGGCCGACCGGGGTGGCGACGATCAGGCCGAGCTGTCCACTCCGTCCCGATGACCCAAAACGTTACCGAAGAGTAACCATCGATACCGGCCCGGATGGTGGTTTCGGTCACTACCTACGGTGTAGTAGGTTTCCGCGCGTGCTTTCCCGCGCGCGCCGACGTCTGCTCACCCCCCTTCTCGCCGCGGCGCTCGCCAGCGCCCTGACCGGGTGCTCGCTGCTCGACCGGAGCTCCGGTGACACACCGGCGGGGCAACCCTCGGCCGGCGCCGCCGCCGGAGGCTCGGTGCCCGAGATCCCGACGACGATCGCCGCCGGGCAGGTGAGCCTGCTCCAGCGGCTCGGTGCCGATGCCCCGCTGCGCTCTCTGAGCGTCCAGCGCGACGGCGCGTGGCAGTGCGTCGACTGCGCCGGGGACGGGGTCACCTCCCGGGGCACGCTGGCGCCGGAGCAGACCGAACGCCTCCAGGTGCTGCTCGCCGACCCGGCGCTGGCCAAGGAGACCGACCAGGTCCGGCTGTACCGGACGACCTGCATCGACGCGCTGACCTCCAGCCTGCTCACCTCGTCCGGCCTGATCACCTCGCAGGACTGTCCGGGCGAGGAACGCCCGCCGATCGCCGGGGAGATCCTGCTGCTGCTCACCCAGGCGACCCCGGCCGAGATCAAGGGCTGACCCCGCCAGCAGCGTCGGCTCGGGCCCCCGACGAGGTCAGAGCACCTTGCCGGGGTTGAGCAGGCCCGCCGGATCCAGCGCCGACTTGATCGCCTGGTGCACCCGGACGCCGATCGGCCCGATCTCCTGGGCCAGCCAGTCCCGCTTGAGTAGTCCCACCCCGTGCTCGCCGGTGCAGGTGCCGCCCAGGTCGAGGCCGAGCTGCATAATCAGGTCGAACGCCCGCCGGCCCCGTTCCAAGCTCGCCGGATCGGCCCGGTCGATCACGATGTTCGGGTGCATGTTGCCGTCGCCGGCGTGCCCCACGACACCGATCGGCACGTCGCAGTCCGCCGCGATCCGGGCTACCCCGTCCAGCAGCGCGGCGAGCGAGCCGCGCGGTACGGCCACATCGTCGATCACCAGCCCACCGTTGCCACCCGGGTACGCGTCCGCCGCGAACTTCTCCATCGCCGGATGAGCCAGCCGCCGGGCCTGTAGGAGTGCCGCCGCCTCGACCGCATCGGTGGCCGCGTAGACCTCGTCGGCGCCGGCCGCCTCGCACACCTCGGCCAGGTCGGCCAGGTCGTCGGCGGCCCGGGCCCCGGTGTCGGCGGCGGCCAGCAGCAGGGCCTGCGCGTCGGTACGCAGCCCCATCGGCTGGTACGCCTCGATCGCGCGCAGGTGGGTCTGATCCAGCAGCTCCAGCAGGCTGGGAGTGAGCCCCCGGGCGGCGATCTCGGCCACCGCCGTGCCGGCCGCCGTGGTGGACGGGAAGACGGCCACCAGGGTCAGCGAGTCCGCCGGGGCGGGCCGCAGCGCGACGGTCACCTCGGTGATCACCCCGAGGGTGCCCTCCGAACCGACGAAGAGCCGGGTGAGGTCGTACCCGGCCACCCCCTTGGCGGTACGCCGGCCGGTGCGCAGCACCTCGCCGGAGGCGAGCACCACCTCCAGGCCGAGCACGTACTCGGTGGTCACGCCGTACTTGACGCAGCACATGCCGCCGGCGTTGGTGGCCACGTTGCCGCCGATCGTGGACGACTCCCAGGAGCCGGGGTCCGGCGGGTACCAGAGCCCCTGCTTGGCCACCGCGGCGGCCAGCGTCGCGTTGACCACACCCGGCTGGACCACCGCGATCCGGCTCACCGGGTCGATCTCCCGAATCTCGTCCATCGCGACGGTGCTCAACACCACCGCGCCGTCCACCGCGTTCGCCGCGCCGGCCAGCCCGGTCCGCGCGCCCTGCGGCACCACGGGTACGCCGTGCCGTGCCGCCGCCCGGACCACCGCGACCACCTGCTCGGTGTCCCGTGGGCGGGTCACCACCAGCGGGGTGCCGGCGGCGCAGAGGTCGGCCTCGTCCCGTTGATGCGTACGCAGCAGGTCCGGGTCGGTGAGCACGGCGTTCTCGCCCAGCGCCGCGCGCAGGTCGTCGAGGAGTGGGGTGGCGGCCATGCAGCTGAGGCTAGGTCGCCGACCGCCGATCATCAACATGATCGACTACGCGGGCTAGCTTGGGCACCATGCTCTACCTGGACCGGCCTGCCTGGCCGTGGCGTGGCCGCCTCTGGTCGCACCTGATCAGCGACGTCTCGTACGCCGAGCTGCACGCCTTCGCGGAGGCGCTGGGCGCACCCCGGCGCGGCTTCGACCGGGACCACTACGACATCCCGGCCGAGCGGTTCGCGGCGGCGGTGTGGCTCGGTGCCCGGGAGGTGCCGAGCCGGGAACTGGTCCGGCTGCTCCGCGACGCTGGACTGCGCCGCCCGAAGCACCTGGTCAGTCGGCAGCGGTGAGCGTGGTCAGCTCGCGGCGCAGGTTGGCCCGGGCCGGCTGCTCCCACCGCTGCGCCAGCGCCGGCAGGCGAAAGAGCGCGGGCAGCGCCAACAGCCCGTTGAGCACCCCGGCCCGTCCGAGTCGGAAGGCTGGCTCCGGCACGTGCGCGTACTCCTGGCGGATCGCCGCCGCGTAGCGGTCGTACGCGGCCGGCGGTGCCGCCAGCACGGCGAGGTCCGCGTCGCAGAGCAGGGCGCCGTCCCGGTCGCCCAGCGCCACCACGTGCCCGGCGGTGAGCAGCACCAGTCGGCGTACCTCGGCCACCGCGGGCGACGGCACCCCGAGCCCGGTGAGCAGGTCCGTGGCCAGCGTGGCGCTGTCCCGTTCGTTGGCGTCGCCCGTCGCGCGCGGGTCGTAGATCGCGTCGTGGCACCAGGCCGCCAGCCGGACCAGGTCGGCCCGATCGGCCGGCCCGGCGTGCCGGTCCACCACGTCAAGTACGGCGGTCAGGTGGGTCACCGTGTGGTAGCGCCGGTGCGGCTCCCGCCACCGGGCGAGCAACTCCTCGCCGGCCCGGGTCACACCCGCGTCGGGCCGCGCTCCGGCACCTCGGGCGGCTGCCCGCCAGCGGTCCAACAGATCGATCACCGCCCGAGTCTGCCGTATCCGACCGGAGCGCACGGAACGGGAGGATTCAGCGGGCGCGCCTCGGGTAGTCGCGCCCATGGCCGTGGCCCGGGACAAACGCCCCCCGCTGATGCGACGTACCGCGCTGCGTGAGGGACTGGTGGACATCGACGGCGCGCGGATCGCCGAGGCCACCGAGCAACTGCGCCATCGCGGCCGGGCCACCCTGCACGATCGGCTGCACCGGGTACGGATGGCCGGCGGTCTGGCCGTACAGGCCGGGTTGGCCGCCGGCCTGGCGTACCTGATCTCGCACAAGGTGCTCGGCAACCCGCAGCCGGTCTTCGCGCCGATCTCGGCGGTCGGCACCCTGGCCGCGTCCGTCGGCCAGCGGTTCCGCCGGACCGTGGAGCTGATCGCCGGGGTCGGGATCGGGGTGGGCATCGGCGACTTCCTGATCTATCTGGTCGGCACCGGTGCGTGGCAGCTCGGGGTGGTGGTCACGGTGGCGATCCTGCTGACCATCTTCGCCGGGGCCAGCGTGGCCATCGTCATCCAGGCGGCGGCCACGGCGGTCCTGATCGTCACGCTGAGCCCGTCAACCCAGAACCTGGAGATCCCGCGCTTCGTGGACGCGTTCCTCGGCGGTGGGGTCGCGCTGCTGGTGACGGCGGTGCTACTGCCGCTGAACCCGCTACGGGTGATCAACCGTGCTGCCCGGCCGGCGCTGGACCTGCTCGCCGCCCAGCTCGACGCCACCGCCGACGGGTTGCGCAACCGGGACCGCGCCAGCGTCCAGCGGGCGCTGGAGCGGCTGCGCAACAACAAGGAGGAACTGGCCACGTTCGCCGAGGCGATCGAGGGGGCGAAGGAGACCGCTACCCTCTCTCCGGCCCGCTGGCACCGACGCAGCGAACTGGTCCACTACGCGGCGGCGGCGGACCCGATCGACCGGGCGATGCGCAACACCGGCACGCTGATCCGTCGGTCCGTCACGCTGATCGAGGACGACGAGCCGGTCCCCGATCCGATGCCGGACGCGATCAGGCACCTCGCCGAGTCGGTCCGGCTGCTCAAGCACGAGTTCTCCGTCGGCGAGGACCCGCAGAAGGCCCGGGAACGGTCGCTGCGCGCGGTCAGCGAGGCCGGCCGGGCGTACGGTGCCGGGGTCGGCTTCTCGGGCAGCGTGGTGATCGCCCAGGTCCGGACCACGGCAAGTGACCTGCTGGTGGCCTCGGGCATCGAGCAGGAGGAGGCGAACCGGTGCATCCGTGACGCCTTCGGTGAGCAGGAGCGGCCGGCCGCCGGAGGACCCGAGCCGGGCGAGCCCCCCAAACCCCCCGCCGCACCACCGGTCGGCTGACAAGTGCAAGGAAGGGCCCCCTCCTAACGTCTCAGGTATAGGAAGGGGCCCTTCCTAACGCGTGGCAGGCCGGCGCTAACGCGTGGCAGGCCGGCGCTAACGCGTGGCAGGCCGGCGGTAACGCGTGGCAGGCCGGCGGTAACGCGTGGCAGGCCGGCGCTAACGCTTGGCGGGCCGGGCTCAGCTCAGCGCGGCGAGGGCGGCTAGCAGCCGGTCCACCTGGGCGGTGGTGCTGCCCAGGCCGATGCTGGCGCGCAGCGCGGTGGGCGGCAGGTCCCGCAGGCCGGTACGTCCCGCCGCCTCGGCGAGCAGCCGCCGGGCCAGCGGGTGGGCACAGAACAGCCCGTCCCGTACGCCGATCCGGTGCTCGGCGGCCAGCCGGGCGGCCACCTCAGCGGAGTCCTTTCCGGCGACCACGAACGAGACGATGCCGACCCGGGGCGCGTCCGCGCCGAAGGTGCGCAGCTCCACCACGTGCGGCAGGGCGGCGATACCGGTCCGCAGCCGGGCCAGCAGCGCCTGCTCGCGGGCGGCCAGCGCGGCCCGGTCCGCGTCGGTCAGCGCCGTACACACCGCGGCCAGCGCCACCGCGCCGAGCAGGTTCGGGGTGCCACCCTCGTGCCGGGCCGGGCCGGTCACCCAGGTCACGTCGTGGGTGGCCGGGCCGACGTGCCGGGTCGCGCCGCCACCGGCCAGGTACGGCGGGGCGGCGTCCAGCCAGTCCGCCCGGCCGATCAGCACGCCCGCGCCGAACGGCGCGTACAGCTTGTGGCCGGAGACCGCCAGGTAGTCCACGTCGAGCGCGAGCAGGTCGACCGGGGCATGCGGGGCGAGCTGTGCGGCGTCGAGGACGATCCGGGCGCCGTGCCGGTGCGCCACCCGGGCCAGCTCGGCGACCGGCCAGCGCTCGCCGGTCACGTTGCTCGCTCCGGTCACCGCGACCAGCACCGGCAGCGCCGGGTTGCTGTCCCGGCGCAGCTCGGTGAGGGCGGCGGCGAGCGCGCGTACCGCCCCGTCGGGGTCGGTGGGCACCGGCAGCCGGACCGAGCCGCGCGGCCAGGGCAGCAGGTTGGCGTGGTGCTCCCCGGCGAAGGTGACCACCGTCGTGCCGGCGGGTAGCGCCCGGGCCAGCAGGTTGAGTGCGTCGGTGGTGTTGCGGGTGAAGATCACGTGGTCTTCGGCGCGGGCGCCGAAGAAGTCGCCGATCGTCTGGCGGGCCTGCTCGTAGGCCAGCGTGCTGCGCCGGGACAGCGCTCCCGCGCCGCGGTGCACGCTGGCGTACCAGGGCAGCAGTTCGGTCACCGCGTCGGCGGCGGCCCGCGCGCACGGCGCGGTGGCCGCGTAGTCCAGGTTGATCTCGCCCGGTACGCCGAGCACGTCGAGCGGTGCCGGCGCGGCGGGCGCGGGCGCGGCGACGGAGCGGGTGGGCAGCGAGGGTACGAGAGTGACGGACACGCCGGAACCTCCGGGGTCAGGGACCCCGGGTGCACGTCGGGACGGGGTCCGCGCTTGCCCAGCACGCCGATCGGGCTGGGCCCGGTCATCACCCGGGGCACCCCACCGCGAACTCGACGAGGGTTGCCGGCCAGCAAGCCGGGGCTTGACGCTGGCGCTCGTGACCTCCGGGCAGCATAGCGGCTGCCGATGCGGCCGGACCAGTCGGCGGCGGATGGCTACGCTGACCGCATGGCCGACACCCCGCCCGGTGCACCCCTGCCTCCGTCGCCGCCCGTGCCCATCGAGCCGTCCGCCGGCGAGGCGCCCCGGATGCCGTTGCGCCGGCTGGGCTGGCGGCGGTTCCTGGTGCTGGCCGGGGTGGTGCTCTTCATCGCCGCGTGCGCCGTGTTCATGGTCTTCACGCTCGGCCAGTCGCTCGGCGTACGGGCGCTGCTGATCGGGGTCGTCGCCGCGATCCTGCCGGTGCCGGTGCTGGTCGCCTGCTTCCTGTGGCTGGACCGGTACGAGCCGGAGCCGCTCAAGTACCTGATCTTCTGCTTCGCCTGGGGAGCGTTCGTCTCCACAGCCGCCTCGCTCACCGTGAACGAGTTCGCCGCCGCCCGGTTCGACGACTGGGGGTTGCCGGCCGCGCTGACCGGGGTGCTGGTGGCGCCGTTCATCGAGGAGCTGACCAAGGCTCTCGGCCCGATCCTGCTGCTGGTGTTCCGCCGCCGGGAGTGGTCGGGGATCACCGACGGCCTAGTCTACTGCGGGCTCTCGGCGGTCGGCTTCGCCATGGTGGAGAACATCCTCTACCTGGGCGGGTACGGCTACGCGAGCGGTGCCGACCGGTACGGGCCGGCGACCGGGACCCAGCAGGTCATCGCCATCTTCATCGTCCGGATCCTGCTGTTCGGGTTCGCCCATCCGCTCTTCACCTCGATGACCGGTGTGGGGCTGGGTGTCGCGGCGCGGGCGGCCGATCGACGGGTCCGGGTGTTCGCCCCGATCGCCGGCCTGTTGCTGGCGATGATGCTGCACGGCACCTGGAACCTGCTGCCGACGCTGACCCAGGCCACCGGCGAGGCGGTGATCATGTTGTACGGCTTCCTCGGCCTGATGGTCCCGATCTTCTTCGGCATGGTGGGCCTGGCGGTGTGGCTGCGCGCGTGGGAGGGGCGGCTCACCGAGCGGACGCTGCCGGACTACGTACGCGCCGGCTGGCTCAGCCCGCCCGAGGTGGCTGCGTTGAGCAGCCTCGGCCGTCGGCACGCGGCCCGCAGTTGGGCCCGCCGGGTGGCCGGGGACGCCGGTGTGCGGGCGATGCGCGGCTACCAGTTCGCCGCCACCCGGCTGGCCCTGTTGCGGGACGGGACGCTGCGGGGCCTGGATCGCAAGCCCTCCGACCTGGAACGGACTGCCCGGGAGGAGCGGGAGCTGCTGGAGGCGATCACCGCGTACCGGTCGTTCTTCGTCGGTCGGGACCCGCAGGCGCCGGTCGGGGTCTGGGACGGCAGCCGCTACCACCTGCGGTTCCCGGACGGGTCGCAGCGCGCGGTGGCCGCTCCGGACGAGCCGGTGGTGCCGATCCCCGTGGTGCTGGCCCCGCCACCACCGCCGCCGGGCTACGCCCCACCCGGCTGGTACGGCCCGCGACCGGCCGTGCCCTGGTCGCCCGGTCAGCACTGACGGCGGCCCGGCGGCCGTGCGGGTCAGGTCTGCCGAAGGCCGTTCGGTCAGGTCATCAGGGTGGTGAGGAAGTCGCCGAGGCCCTGGGCCATCGCCATCAGCGCTGCCCCGATCCCCTTGAACAACTGCGCGGCACCGTCTGGCCGAAAGGCCATGAAGTAGATCAGGAACGCGACGCTGCCCCAGGTCAGCAGCTTCTTGACGAAAATCGGCATCGTCCCTCCCCAGGGCCACGGTCGCCGGCTGGCTTCCCGCCGTGCGGCCAGGCAAACGGCGGGCCGCCGCCGCTCGGCGTACGGCCGGCCCCGCGCTGGGGGGTCGCGCCACCGGAACCGGCGGGGGAGGTACGTCAGAGGTAGAGGCCGGTGGAGTCGTTGTCGACCCGCTCGGCGGCCACGGCGTGTACGTCGCGCTCGCGCAGCAGCACGTAGCCACGGCCGTGCAACTCGACCTCGGAGCGGTCGTCCGGGTCGAAGAGCACCCGGTCACCGGAGACGATGGCCCGGACGTTCGGCCCCACCCCGACGGCGGTGGCCCAGGCGAGGCGCTTGCCGACCGCGGCGGTCGCGGGGATGACGATGCCGGCGGTGGAGCGGCGCTCGCCCTCGCTGCCCTCCATCCGTACCAGCACCCGGTCGTGCAGCAGGCGGATCGGCAGGCCGGCGTCGAGATCCTGGTCGGCGGTCACCTGGCAGACGCTACCGTGTCGGCGACGGCCGATCGCTGGTGGTTACGCCCGGGACGGCCGGGGCATTGTGTAGCGGAACTGCCCTACGGTGTCGGGAACGGACGTATGCTGTCCGACCTGTCGCCGTGGGCGGACCGGTTTCTCTGCCAGGAGGTGCGCTTGAGTCGCTTCGAGCGGGTACGCGGGCGGCTCCGCCGCGCCTACGAGTCGCGACGGGAGCCGGTGAGCACCGACCGGAGCGACTTGATCGACGTCCCGGAATCCGCCCGGGTTGCCTCGCCGGACGCGCCGGGGCCGGTCGCGCCTCCGACGGCCGAGGTCGTCGGCGCGGAGCCTCCGGTGCAGGCGCACAGCACGACCGCCAGCCGGGACGACGCCCATGTGCCGCACGGGCTGCGGATCGCCGCCGCCTGGTGCTGGCGGCTGATCGTGATTGGGTTGGTGGCCTGGGCGCTGCTCCGGATCGTCAGCACCGTCAAGATCGTGATCATTCCGCTGGCCATCGCACTGCTGCTCTCGGCGCTGCTCGCGCCGGCGGTGGGCTGGCTGCTGCGGGCCCGGCTGCCCCGGTCACTCGCGACAGCGGTCGTACTGGTCGGCGGGCTGGCGGCGGTGATCGGCACGCTCACCCTGGTGGTCAACGAGTTCATCCGGGGGGTGCCGGAGCTGAGCGAGAAGTCCTCGGAGGGCGTCCGGCAGATCCAGAACTGGCTCAAGACTGGCCCGCTGCACCTCTCCGACACCCAACTCGACGGCTACATCGACGAGGCGCAGAGCTGGATCAACGGCAACACCTCGAAGTTCACCAGCGGCGCCCTGAGCACCGCGGCCACGCTGGCCGAGGTGCTGACCGGCACGCTGCTGGTGCTCTTCGCCACGTTCTTCTTCCTCCGGGACGGCAGCCGGATCTGGCGCTTCCTGGTCCGGCTGCTGCCGGTGGCGGCTCGCTGGAAGGTCGACGACGCCGGCCGTGCCTCGTGGCAGACGCTGGTCGCGTACGTCCGGGCCACCGTGCTGGTCGCCTTCATCGACGCGGTCGGCATCGGCATCTTCCTGGTCATCTTCGACGTCCCGTTCGCCTTCCCGCTGGCCGCGCTGGTCTTCCTCGGGGCGTTCATCCCGATCGTCGGTGCGGCGCTCTCCGGAGGCGTGGCGGTGCTGGTGGCGCTGGTCGACAGCGGCCCGGTCACCGCACTGGTCATCCTGGGCGCGGTGATCGGCGTGCAGCAGGTGGAGGGTCACATCCTCCAGCCGCTGATCATGGGACGCGCGGTGGCCCTCCACCCGCTCGCGGTGATCATCGGGATCGCCGCCGGGGTGGTGCTCGCCGGGATCACCGGCGCGCTGGTCTCCGTGCCACTGATCGCCGTGTTGAACACGGCAATCCGCCGACTGGTCGCCCGAACCGTCCCGGACACCCCACCCGACGCCGTGGTCGTCGCCTCACACGCCCCCTGACGGCGTCAGGCGGTGGCCAGGCGCTGCAGGGCGCCGCGGGCCACCTCGGGGCGGGTGGTGTACCAGAACGGCGGCAGCGAGCGACGCAGGAACGGCCCGTAGCCGCGGGCGGTCTCCAGCCGGGAGTCGAGCACCGCGACCACGCCCCGGTCGCCGGTCGCCCGGATCAGCCGACCCACGCCCTGGGCCAGTCGGACCGCCGCGATCGGCACGCTGACCGCCGCGAAGCCGGAGCCGCCGCCCGCGTCCACGGCCGCGGCGCGGGCCGCCGCCAGCGGCTCGTCCGGCCGCGGAAAGGGCAACCGGTCGATGACCACGAGCTGGCAGGCGTCACCGGGCACGTCCACGCCCTGCCAGAGCGACATCACCCCGAAGAGGCAGCTGGAGCGCTCCTCACGGAACCGGCGGACCAGCAGTGGCAGTGCCTCCTCGCCCTGCAGCAGCACCGGCAGGTCGGTCCGCGCGCGCAGCAGCTCCGCCGCCTGCTGCGCGGCCCGTCGGGAGGAGAAGAGCCCGAGGGTACGACCACCGAGCGCCTCGACCAGCCCGAGCAGCTCCTCACCCGCCGCCTCGGGCAGCCCGGAGACGCTGGGCCGGGGCAGGTGCGACGCGACGTACAGGATGCCCTGGCGTGCGTAGTCGAACGGCGAACCCACGTCCAACGAGCGCCAACCCGGACCCTCGGTCGCGGGCACGGCGACACCCGCCGACGCGTCGCCGGCCAGCCGGCGGCCGGGAGCCTCGGCGGCCGGGCGACCCGGGCCGGTGCGGGCGGCCTGCGCGGCGGCGGCCGGGGACGGCGGAGTGGGCGGCGGCGCGTCCAGCCCGAGGGCGCGGGCCACCGTGTCGAACCGGCCGCCGAGCGCGAGGGTGGCCGAGGTGGCGACCACGGTGCGCTCGTCGTACAGATGGGTGGCGAGCGTGCCGGCGACCGACAGCGGCGCGACCACCAGTGCCCGCCGGCTGCCGCTGTCGTTCTTCTCCACCCAGGCCACGTCGTGGTCGGCCTCCTCCAGCAGCCGCTGCGCGGTGGTGGAGAGCTCGTCCAGCACGGCCTTGGCCTGCTGCTTGCGGACCGGGTCGGGATCGTCGGACTTGACCTCACCGATCGCGTCGAGCGCGGCGCGGGTGGCCGAGTCGAGCAGCGTGCACGCCTCGCGAAGCGGCGTCGGCAGACCGGCGGTGAGCCGGCCGGCCGGTGCCTCGGCCAGCCCGACCGCGAGGGCGTCGCCGGCCGCGGTGAGGGCCTCGGCGGTCTCCGGCCGCAGCAGCGGGCGGGCCCGCCGGGTGGACCGGTCGATCAGCTCCGGCACCAGCTCCGCCTGGGCCGCCGAGGAGACCCGGTCGGCCAACTCGTGCGCCTCGTCGACGATGAGCAGCTTGTGCGGCGGCACGATGTGCCGGTCGGCCAGCATGTCGACCGCGAGCAGGCTGTGGTTGGTCACCACGATGTCGGCCTCACGAGCCCGCGCCCGGGACGCCTCGGCGAAGCACTCCGCGCCGAACGGGCACCGGGTCGCACCGACGCACTCCCGGGCCGGCATCGAGACGAGCCGCCAGGCCTGGTCGTCGACGCCTGGGTCCAGCTCGTCCCGGTCGCCGGTGGCGGTCTTGTCGGCCCAGTCGCGTAGCCGCTGGATCTGCTTGCCCATCCGGCCCGCCTCGCCGAGCCACTTCGTGCCGCCGCCGGGGCGCGCGGCCGGAGCGTCGAAGAGGGTGTCCTCCGGCTCCTCCTCATTGGAGTTGTCCAGTCGGGCCAGGCAGAGGTAGTGGTGGCGGCCCTTGAGCACCGCGAAGGTGGGCCGGCGGCCGAGCAGCGGCTCGACCGCGTCGGCAAGCCGGGGCAGGTCGTGGTCGACCAGTTGGGACTGCAACGCCAGGGTGGCGGTGGAGACCACCACCGGGCCGTCCACGGTGAGCGCCGGCGCCAGGTATGCGAGCGACTTGCCGGTGCCGGTGCCGGCCTGGACGAGCAGGTGCTCGCCGCTGGTCACGCAGTCCTCGATCGCCGTGGTCATCTGCTGCTGGCCCGGGCGGGCCGCGCCACCGGGCACCGCGCCGACCGCAGCCGCCAGCAGGTCGGTGCCGCTGTGCTTGGCGCCCCGCCGCCGGCTTCCACCACGGGCCGACGGGGTGGCGGAACCGGTGGCGGTGCGGGGCGGAGTCACCGTGCGACGGTACCTGTCGCGGCCGACACCGACTGCGCCCATCCGCCCGCGTGGCGCGGTACCGCACCGGTCGGCCGACTCCGGTCGTCGCCGTCCGCTTATGGCCGTGCTACGCGGGGTGGGCGGTATCGGTTAGGGTGCGAATCATGCCGAGCGACATGGTCCGCGTGATCTACCGCAAGTACGACGGCAGCGCCCACCGCGACTACCCGGCCCGCCGGCTCGCCGAGGACGACCTCGGCATCTGGCTCGGCGTGCCGGCCGGCACCGAGTCGGTCTACCACGGCCGTCCGTCCGTGGAGAAGATCCCGTTCGTCCTGCTGGTGCCGCACCACGCCTGGTGGACGGGCATGTTCAACCCACCGCCCCGGACCAGCGAGGTCTACTGCGACATCGCCACCCCGGCCCGCTGGGAGTCCGACGAGCTGGTCCACCTGATCGACCTGGACCTGGACGTGGTCCGGCGCCGCACCACCGGCCTGGTCGAGCTGCTCGACGAGGACGAGTTCGCCGAGCACCGCGTCCGGTACGGCTACCCGGACGACGTGGTGGCCGAGGCCGAGGCGGCGGCCCAGCGCCTGTTCGGCGCGCTCGGTGACGGCACCGAGCCGTTCGCCACCTCGTACCGCAAATGGTTGGCCCTGGTGGTCTGAGCCCGCGCGGGCGCTCGGGCCGGTCGGCTCACCAGCTCGGCGGCCAGTGGTCGTCGTCGTCCAGCGGCGGCAGGGTGGTGAGCTTCTCCGGGTTGAGCTGGTTGAAGATCGCGGTGATCCGTCCCTGGTCCACGGCGAACGCGGTGACCAGGCGCAGCGGCCGGCCATCGGAATACACGGTCTCCATCTGAAGGCCGAGCACGCCGTCCACCAGCACCGGCCGGGCCAGCACCCGGCTGGTGTAGCGGCCGGCCCGACCGAACAGGCCGAGCGCGAAGCGGCCCACCGCCTGCGCGCCGAGCACCGGCCGGCGGGCCGCCGGGAAATGCCCACCGGAGTCGCCCACGAAGACCACCTCCGGGGCGAGCACCTGGAGCAGTTGATCCAGCTCGCCGGACTCGGTGGCGGCCACGAACGCGGCGACCACCCGGCGCTGTTCGGCCGGGTCGGCGGTGTGCCGGGGCAGGTCCGGCGCGGAGACCGCCCGCCGGGCCCGGGAGGCGAGCTGCCGGGCGGCCACGTCGGTGGTGCCGAGCACCTCGGCGACCCGGGCGAACGGCACCGCGAACACGTCGTGCAGCACGAAGGCGACCCGCTGCTCCGGCGCGAGCCGCTCCAGCACCACCAGCAGCGCCGTGCCGACCTGATCGGTGCGCACCGCCCGCTCGGCCGGGTCGGGGGCGTACGCGTCGTTCGACGTGCCCAGCGGGCTCACCACCGGCTCCGGCAGCCACTGACCGGGGTACGCCTCCCGGCGGACCCGGGCCGAGCGGAGCACGTCCAGGCAGATCCGGGCGCAGGTGGTGGTCAGCCAGGCGGACAGCTCGCGAATCTCGGCGCGGGCCGCCGGGTCGGCGAGCGCCCCGGCGTAACGAAGCCAGGTCTCCTGCACCGCGTCCTCAGCCTCGCTGCGGCTGCCCAGCATCCGGTGGGCCACCGCGAGCAGTCGACCCCGCTCGGCCTCGAACTCCGTCGCCAGGTCCCGCATGACCCACCACCCATCCCGACCGGTTGGTACCCGTGTCCCGTACACATCCTCCCGCGAGCCGGCCGTCCCGGCGGACCCGGAGGTGGCTGCCCGTACGCGGGGTGGCGCTCGGCGGGCGGATGGACTGCGGGTGGGCGATGATCCGAGGATGAGCGCACCCCAGGAAGCGCAGATCGTGGCACCGGACGGCGGCTCCATGCGGGAATTGCTGCGGGTCACCGCCCCGGTGGATCTCGGCGCGATCGATCCTCGGTCCATGCCCGGCCTCCCGTCCGGCAAGGTGACCGGTGAGCAGCGCAAGGCCTGGGCCCGTACGCAGGTGGAGTCGGTCGGCGCGGAGCTGGGCCGACAGCAGGAGATGCTCTTCGCGATGGCCAAGGCCGACTCGGACCGGCCGGCGCAGCGGGTACTGCTGGTGCTCCAGGCGATGGACTGTGGCGGCAAGGACGGCACGATCAAGCGGGTGGCCGGCGCGATGAACCCGCTGGGCCTGCACATCCGTTCGTTCGGCCCGCCGACCCCGCAGGAGCTGCGGCACGACTTCCTGTGGCGGATCCGCCGGGCGCTGCCGCCGCCCGGGTACGTCGGGGTGTTCAACCGGTCGCACTACGAGGACGTCCTGATCGCCCGGGTCGGCTCGCTGGTGCCCGACGCCACCTGGCGGGCCCGCTACGACGAGATCAACTCCTTCGAGCGGGAGTTGGCCGGCGACGGGGTGACCCTGATCAAGGTGATGCTGCACATTTCGTACGCGGAGCAGGGCGAGCGGCTGCTGGAGCGGCTCACCGATCCGCGTAAGCACTGGAAGTACAACCCCTCGGACGTCGACTCCCGGGCTCAGTGGGACGACTACCAGGCCGCGTACGCCGAGGCGCTGAGCCGGTGCGGCCCGGATGAAGCGCCCTGGTTCGTGGTGCCGGCGGACCGCAAGTGGTACCGGGACTGGGCGGTCTCCCACCTGCTGCGGGAGACGTTCGACACGCTCGATCTCGGGTATCCGCCTGCCGATTTCGACCTGGCGCACGAGCGGGAGCGGTTGCGAGCTGGGGGAGCGGGGGCGGATGCGGCCTCCGAGATGAACGTCAGGTGAACGATCGGTGAATGCGGCCTGGCCAGGGGTGGGCCGGCGAATTCGTGGATCTGTCGTTTCCTAGCATTCCCAGAGCGGGCGTCCGACGGGCGTCGCCACCCTTCCACCGACGCGACGAGGTCTGTGCTGTGAAGTTTTCCTTCCGCCCCACCGAGGGCGCCTTCTACGAGCTCTTCACCAGGGCCGCGCAGAACCTGGTCCGGGGCACCACGCTGCTGAACGAACTGGCCCTGCCCGGCGTCGACGTGCAGTCGGTCAGCGAGCGGCTGACCGAGGTCGAGCACGACAGCGACCAGATCACCCACGAGCTGTACAAGAAGATCAACTCTACCTTCATCACGCCGTTCGACCGGGAGGACATCTACCGGCTCGGCTCGCTGCTGGACGACGTGATGGACCACCTGGAAGCGGTCGGCGACCTGCTCTACCTCTATGGCCTGACCGAGTTGCCGGCACTGCCCCGCGAGCTGCACGAGATGGTGAACGTGCTCGACCAGCAGGCCAAGCTGACCGCCGAGGCGATGCCCCGCCTGCAGTCGATGAAGGACCTCGAGGACTACTGGATCGAGTGCAACCGGCTGGAGAACGAGGGCGACCGGATCAACCGGCAGCTGCTCGTCCGCCTCTTCTCCGGCGAGTACGACGCGTTGACGGTGCTGAAGATGAAGGAGGTCGCCGACGAGCTGGAGGCCGCCTGCGACGCCTTCGAGCACGTGGCCAACACAGTCGAGACGATCGCCGTCAAGGAGTCCTGAGCCGGTGACTCTGACTCCCGAACTCATCGCCGTGCTGGCGGTGATCGTCGCCGCCATGGCGTTCGACTATACGAACGGCTTCCATGACGCTGCGAACGCGATCGCCACCAGCGTCTCGACCCGGGCACTGACACCCAGGATCGCCCTGCTGCTGGCCGCGGTCGGCAACTTCATCGGCGCGCACTTCGGCGCCGGGGTGGCCAAGACCGTCGGCGATGGCCTGGTCACGCTGCCGACCGGGGTGGGCAGCCTGGGGGTGGTCTTCGCCGGGGTGCTCGGGGCGATCGCCTGGAACCTGATCACCTGGTACTTCGGCCTGCCGTCGTCCTCCTCGCACGCCCTCTTCGGCGGCCTGGTCGGGGCGACCCTGCTGGCCAGCGGCGGCATCGTGCAGTGGGGCAACATCGGCGAGAAGGTCATCCTGCCGATGGTGCTCTCGCCGATCGTCGGCCTCACCCTCGGCTACCTGCTGATGCTGGCCATCCTCTGGCTGTTCCGTAAGGGGCAGCCGGGCAAGCTCAACCGGGGCTTCCGCTGGGCGCAGACCCTCTCGGCGGCGGCCATGTCGGTCGGCCACGGTATGCAGGACGCCGCGAAGACCATGGGCATCGTGGTGCTGGCGCTCTACACCGGCGGATTCCAGGAGAGCAAGACGCACATCCCGGGCTGGGTGTTCTGGACCTCCGCCACGATGCTGGCGCTCGGCACCTACTCCGGCGGTTGGCGGATCATCCGTACCCTTGGTCGCAAGATCATCGACCTCGGCCCGCCGGAGGGCTTCGCCGCCGAGACGGTCGCCAGCGCGGTGCTCTACTTCAACGCCCTGGTGCTCAAGGCACCGATCTCCACCACCCACACCATCACCTCGGCGATCATGGGTGTGGGCGCGACCAAGCGGCTCTCCGCCGTCCGTTGGAACGTCGCCGGCAACATCGTGCTCGCCTGGATCATCACGTTCCCGGCCGCCGCGCTGATCGCCTGCGTCGCCTACCTACTGGTCCGGCCGCTCTTCGGCTGATCGGTCGTGGTTGAAGAAGTTGAAGGAGGGGTCCCTTACTAACGTCCAGCGTTAGTAAGGGACCCCTCCTTCACTCGTAGCGCACCCCGATCTGCTCGCGGATCGTGTCCAGCAGGGCCATCACCTCAAGCGTCGTGGCGTGCGGCACCAGCGGGCTCTCGGTCAGCCCGGCGGCCAGGCAGCGCTGCACCTCGATCGCCTCGTACTGATAGCCGCCACCGATACCCTCGTCGACGATCGTCTCCGGCTCGGCGCCATCCCGGTGCAGGATCAGCGCACCCGGGCGGAAGAACGGCTCCGGCAGGTCGATCCGGCCCGTGCTGCCGGTGATCGAGGCGGACACCCCGCTCGACCCGACCATGCCGCAGCTCAGGGTGGCCAGCGCGCCGTTGTCGTAGCCGAACAGAATGCCGGTGTTCTCGTCCGTCCCCTCCGGGCCGAGCTGTGCCCAGGACCGGATGTGCTGCGGCGTGCCGAGCAGCAGATGGGCCAGGCTGATCGGGTACACCCCCAGGTCGAGCAGGGCACCCCCACCCAGAGCGGCGTTGCGCATCCGGTGTTCCGGCGGGAACGGCCCGGCCACTCCGAAGTCGGCGCGGACGCTGCTCACCGTGCCGATGGCGCCCTGCGCGACCAGCTCGGCGGCCCGCAGGATCAGCGGGTTCGTCCGCATCCACATGGCCTCCATGAGGAAGACCTCTGCGGCGCGGGCGGTGTCCACCAGTTCGGTGCTGCTCGCCAGGTCGAGGGTGAACGGCTTCTCCAGCAACACCGGCCGCCCAGCCGTCAGGCAGGTCATCGCCGCCTCGTGGTGCGCGGAATGCGGGGTCGCCACGTAGATCGCGTCGACCTCGGGATCGGCGGCCAACTCCACCCAGGAGCCGTAAGCGCGCTTCGCGCCGTACGTGTCGGCGAAGCGCTGCGCGCTCTCCACGGCGCGCGAGCCGACCGCGACCAGCTCGGCGTCCGGCACCAGCCGGAGGTCTTCGGCGAAACGGCTGGCGATGTGGCCGGTGGCCAGGATGCCCCAACGAGTCATGCCGGCACGCTAGCCCAGCCAGGTGAACCGCCCGCTGGTCGGTCGCCGCCCAATGCATCCGTCGGGACCCCGGTGTGCTCCCGACCGCCGCAGGGCGGGGGACCTCTTCTCCGCCCTTTGCACTGCTTCAACGGACGCAACAGTGACCGGACGTCCTTGTTGCCTGGATTGAAGCAGAGCAAAGGGGGCGTGTGGAGGGTCGGCGGTCCGGCGGCGCCGGCCGGCGCCCGGGCCAGCCCGCGTCGGCCGGCTGGGGAACTAGGCTCGCGGCATGACGATCGACAGCGACGGCTTCGCCGCCCCCGCCGCCCTGGTCGAGCACGCCCGCCGGTTCCAGGCCGAGGGCGGCACCCCGGCGGTGCCCCGGGTCGCGGCCACCGTGCTGCTGCTGCGTCCGACCGACACCGACTTCGAGGTGTACGTCATCCGCCGGGTCGCCGCGATGACCTTCGGCGGGATGTACGCCTTCCCCGGCGGCGGGGTGGACCGCTCCGACTCCGAGGCACACCCGGATTGGGCTGGGCCGACACCGAGCGACTGGGCGGGGCGTCTCGGGGTGGCCCCGGCCGCGGCCCAGGCGGTGGTCTGCGCCGCCGCCCGGGAGGTCTTCGAGGAGGCCGGCGTACTGCTCGCCGGCCCGGACCAGGCGACCGTGGTGGGCGACGTCAGCGGCGACGACTGGGAGGCCGCCCGGCAGGACCTGGAGGGGCGGCGGGTGGGCTTCGCGGCGCTGCTCGCCGACCGGCGACTGACGCTCCGGTCGGACCTACTACTGCCGTGGAGCCGCTGGATCACCCCGGAGTTCGAGCCGCGCCGCTTCGACACGTACTTCTTCGTGGCTCTGCTGCCGGCCGGGCAGCGGACCCGGGACGTCTCCGGCGAGGCCGACCACACCATGTGGATCCGCCCGGCGGACGCGCTGGCCCGAGCCCAGGCGGGCGAGCTGACCATGCTGCCGCCCACCCTGGTCACCCTGGCCCAGGTGGCGGCGGCCGGCGACCTCGCCGGCGTGGCACAGGCGGCGGCCGATCGCGATGCCGCCACCCCGGTAACCCCCCGCCTCGACCTCCCGCCCAACGGCCAACCCCGCTTCCGCCTCACCTAACCGCCCCCCCCCCCGCCCCGCCCCCCCCCGCCCCGCCCCCCCCCCCCCCCCCCCGCCCCCCCCCCCCGCCCCCCCCCCCCC